>CAZRGQ010000023.1:0-33659 GCA_964599645.1 uncultured Lentisphaerales bacterium
AATTTACAAAACGCCACGGTCGCAAGCCGGAGTTGATGCCTGTACAGGCCGATAGGTCATTAGGCGCAGCGACCGAGGGGTTTTGCAAGAGCCTCCTGAAGAAACGCATTTTCGCGGGCAACACTCCGACTCACCGATGGCGCACCTGCTGCCGCTGCTGGGGCGTCTCAACTTGAAGTGGGCCAACTTCGGCCCCACACTGCTGGTAAGTGAAATCCGTCACCACCTGCCACAGGCGGTTATTCACGGCCAGTTGGCGCCCTTTACCTACAGCCGCAATGAAGAGGATAATATCGTGCGCGAGCTGCTGCGCGACTTCGCACAGGCACGGGCCACCCGCGGCGTCGTCTTCAACACCGCCGGTTCGATCAATAACGGCACCAGACTCAGCAGCATGCGGCTCGCCATGGCGGCAACGCAACGTTTTGCCCGCTTTGACGGATGAACCCGGCCCGCCTCTCTATCGTTATAAATGATATGGCGCACATGCGGTTATGTCGCCTTCCCTGATAAAACGAAAGAGCCATGCCAACCACCACACCTATCCTCTCTGTCAAGAATCTGCGCAAGAGCTATCCCGGGGCTGCACAACCCGTTACTGTTTTGAACGGCATCGATCTGGAACTGGCCAGCGGCAGCTTCGAATCGATTATGGGGGCAAGCGGTTCGGGTAAAACCACACTGCTGCACCTGCTGGCCGGACTCCTCACGCCCGATGCCGGCAGCGTCACGATTGAAGGCCAAGAGATCACCACTCTGGCCGATGAGACTGCCACTAAGTTCCGACGTCGCCGTATCGGCCTCATCTTTCAGGAATTTAACCTGATACCGACCCTCACGGCCGCAGAGAACGTCGCTCTGCCGCTACTGCTCGACCGGCGTCAGCCTGAGCAAAAGCGACTCGACGAGCTGCTGGAACGTCTCGGGCTCTCACAGCGGCGTCACCATCTGCCATCACAACTGAGCGGTGGCGAACGGCAGCGCGTCGCGATTGCCCGCGCCCTCGTCAACGATCCCGCCCTCGTCCTCGCCGACGAGCCGACCGGCAACCTCGACTCCCCCGCCGGCCGCGACTTCTGCTCCCTCCTGCGCGAGATGAACCAGACCAGCGGCTGCACCATTCTCCTCGTCAGCCACGACCCGATTGTGGCTGCTGCCGCCACCCGCACCCACCTGATGCGTGATGGCCGTCTGGCAGAGTGCTTCGAGACGCACAACGACTCGGCGCTCCTCTCCCAACGCTACCTCGCCTCGATGGCAGCGCACTAAGGAGACGGTCATGATTGTAAAGTTTGTCTTCAAGGGCTTCCGCCGTGAATCGATCCGTCTCGTCGTCGCCCTCCTCGGCGTAGGTGCGGCTACGGGACTGATTGTCTGGTCGCTCGGCCTCGCTATCACCGCCTCGCGCCAGAGCCAGATGCAGGCCGCAGGCATGTGCCGCCCCTTCAGCGTCTGGGTCAACACAGGCGAACCGCTCTTTACCCGCTGGCGACGCGGCGCGGCCCCACTCAAGCCGCCACGTGCCGTCGTGCCACCCCACCTCGACCAGCGGCTGCTCGACGCCATCAACGACTTGCCGCAAGTACGCCGCAGCCAGGCCTACCGGGTGCGGAGTGTCACGATCGACTATCGTCCCGACGGACGTGTCATGCAGGGTCCCCCCATGTCGGCCGTTGTTGCCCTGGCCCGGCCGGAAGGCTCGCCCTACACCCAATCCACCCTGAACGGCACCTGGCCCGATCCTGATGACCCGGCACCGCTCGCTGCCGTCTGCACCTCCATCTTCTCTCCGCGCCGCCTCACACCACCACCCCTCGGCTCCACCCTCGTGCTGCTTACCCCGCAAGGCACACTCAACCTCACCATCGCCGCCTATATCGACTACCCCCAGATTGCCGCCGGTTTTCCCACCATCTTCACCACCAAAGCCGCCATCACCCAACTCTTCGGCGCAGATGCCGTGACCACACCCCCCAACCTGCTGCTCTGCGAAACCCGTGGAGCAGATAGCGCCAACGCTGCCATTGAGGCTGCCATAACTGCCAGTGAAACAGAGTATGGCCCCCTGGCAGGCGCCGATCTTATTTCGAGCCGCGCACTGGCCAGCGGCCTGGTCAGCGACGCCCTGATGAACTTCAAACGCCAGGCGCCGCTGCTCCTCACCCTGGCGGTGCTCACGGCCTTCTGTATGCTCTTTAATGCCATCACGATCGGCATCGAACAACGCTTGCGTATCTTCGGACTCCTGCGGACCGTCGGCATGACTGCCGGCCAGGTGGCCCGCCTGGTGGCCCTCGAAGGAGCCTTGATTGCCCTGATCGGTTGGGTCGTCGGCCTGGCCGGCGGCACCCTCCTCCTCTGGCGCTTTACCAAGCGCGCCGCCGAAACCTTCCCCGCAGGGATGGCCCTCGGCTGGATTACGCCTGCCGCCACCGCCGGCGGTGTGGCTCTCATCACCCTCATCACCCTCTACTGGGCCTGCCGTCGTGCCCTGCGCATCCATCCGCTCGACTATCTACCGGAGGATCGCAACGAAGAGCGCCCCATCCGTCCGGCTCGCGCCACGCTCGGCATTCTGCTCCTCTTCCCGATGCTCCTGCTCGCCCTGCCACTCCCCATCACCCCGAAACTGCGCAGCTTTCTGATCATCCTGCTCGGCCTGCCGCTGCACGGTCTCGGCCTCTACCTCTCACTCCCGCTCTTTGTCCGCACCCTCGAACGCCTCGTTGTGCCACCGCTGGCGCGCCTGCTGCGGCTCGATCCCAGCCTGCTGCGTCGCCGCAGCAGCCGCCACTACCCCCGCACTGCCGGCATGATCCTCACGCTGACCGTCGGACTCGGCTCCTTCAGCGCTATTCACATCTGGGGCAGCTCACTCATGTCGCCCTTTACTCCCAGTAAGGAGTTTCCCGATGTGATCGTCTCGATCCTGCCCAACGGCATTGAGGGCGATGCCGCCGGCGCCGTTGCCGCCCTGGAGGGAGTGGCCCACCACAACTGCCTCGCCATCGAAGCGGCCCAGTTTAATACCACCTCCAACCTGACAGAGCGCATCGCAGCCATCGAAGGGAAGCCTGCCGCCTTCAGCAATGCGCTGCTGCTCGGCGTCAAGCCGTTGCCGGCCTTTGGCGGTGACCAACCGCTGGCCGACTTCCACTTCAACGCCGGCGACCGCCATACGGCAGCCGCCGCGCTGGAGGCCGGCGGGGCCTGTATCGTCACCCGCATGTTTTCACGTGCCACGCGTCTCGGCCTCGGCGATGAGTTGACACTCGAAACCGCCCGACCGCAGCGCCGTGGCGGCCCTCCGGGCGGCAGACCATCAGCTACTGGCAAGCCGCCACCAGCGCCACGTGCCGCATCCGGGCAGCCGGCAACCGTCGCCTACCGCATCGTCGGTGTCGTCGACCTCAACTGGCACCTCGTCACCTCACGGGCCAACCTGCGCGGCCGCCACAACATGGGCTACGGCACCCTCGGCCCCGTCTTCGTCAACGAGCGCGAAGTGCGCGAACTGACCGGCAACCAGGAGAAGACCTACTACCTCTGGGCCAATTTGAGCGACTCCTGGCGCGCCCTTGGCCCCCTGCCGGCCGGCCAGAAGCTGGAAGCGGAAATCCGGCGCGTGCTGGCGGTCGATGAGGCCAACACCGTTCGCGTACACCACCGCGACGAGATTGCCGACGGCACCATCGCCCACGGCAACCACCTGATCGGTGATATGGCCCGCGCCCCCTTCTGGTCGCTGATCGTCCTCGCCACCGGCATCGTCACCCTGCTGGTGGCAACGGTGCGCGCCTCGGCCCGCGAACTCGCCATTATGCGCATGGTCGGCATGACGCGCAGCCAGCTCGGACGCCTCCTGCTGGGCGAGGCCCTGACCGCCACCATCGGCGGTATTGTGCTGAGCCTCATCTCCGGCATCTGTATCGGCTGGACCTTCACCGGCTGGACCCGTGCCTCCATGCCCTTCGGTGGCCTGCCGCTGACCCTCACGATCCCCTGGAGACTGCTCCTGCGCGGCACCCTCTTCGCCCTCTTCCTCACCGGCCTGATGGCTCTGCCCCCGATTGCCTGGCTCGTTAACCGCGGCCTGCCCACTTCCAACGAATAGCCGCCTCCTGCCCGCCGACCCGTCCGACAACACCCCGAATCCAAAGGATATTGGGGTTGTAGTGGCTGGCGGGGTTAATACATGTTCTGCTAGAAGGTTACAATCTCCTTCAACCTGATCACGGGTTCTATTTTCTGCATTTCGTTCACCACTATCGTCCATGCCGGCATCTCCACTGCCAGCCCTCTGATTTTGATCGGCCATGTGAGCTCGCGATCACCACTGCCATCATGCGCCCACTGCCACTCATTGGCTCCCGGCGCCGAAATTTTCACTGGTGATTTGGCTGTCAGGGGGAAGATTATCAGGTGCCAGCCGTCGAAGTTGAAGGCGGTCAAAGAGGGCCAATCATAGACATCCGTTCCACAACCGGCCGTATTGGCACTCATCCACACCTCACCATCAGCATCCTCCAGCTCGAAGTGAATATTGCCCCACGAGGAGTTGCCCTTCACCCACACCCCGATGGTGTCGGGTCTGCCTGCCACCGCTACCGGCTCGATCAGGCGTATAACCAGTCAAAAGTGCTATGCAGAGGCAGTTAGGACTCTTCATCTTGTGAACCTTTCCGGTGGTTGCGAAATGGCACCGCAATCATGCCGCCCCGCCTCTACTGCGCCCATGACGACTTGCCATTCACAATTTACCATTGACAAAAATTGCCCACCAGCACGGCGCAAGCACCGGGGGATGCAACTGCGGGGCGGCGCGCTGTCGCCGCCGCAGCACGTTTTTAACCACTTGCTGCTACCACTCCGTGGTTGCAGCAATATGTCTGCCGTTATTGTAAATCGCAGGCTATTTTATGCCGGCACTTCTATCCCCGGCGCCGGCACCCAGCAGCTTCAGCCCCAGCAGATGCTCCTCGACCGGCACACGTTGTGTCAGATTCAAGATGCGCTGTGGCATCGCTACCGTAACTCCTGCAAACTTGACCGGATAGTCGATCCGGTTGTTGCCGCTACCTCCCGCTGGCGCTTTGGTCCGACGCCAATAGCCCTTGATCCAGTTGGGGTAGATGTGGTGCGGCCAGGCGGCCTTGTGATTCAGCGGGAAGGCAACCCACTGCCACCCCTCAAAGTTAACACTGAGATTGGCGGGCCAGTCGGCACCGCTGCTCTCCCACTCTTCACCCTCGGCGTCGATAATGATGAAGTTGAGACGCGCCCACGAGGCGTTGCCCTTCACCAGCAGGCCGATGGTATCGGGCTCGCCCGCCAACGCCAGCGGCTCTTTGAGTCGCAACTGCCCATAGCTGGCCCGACCCTCCGAGTCGGCCTCCAGCAGCCGCCACACCAGATACTCCCCCTGGGAGGCATCGCTGCTTGTGGTCAGCTCAAAAGTGCCCTCACAGACTCCATCAAACCAGGCGGCGCTGCGGGGACGTCGCCAGGCCGTATTGGGTGGCACCACCTCCCACGCCTCGTGTGCGTCAATCTGATGCCCGGTCGACCAGAGCAGCGGCGGTGGCAGCAGGTGCGTGGCGCTCTGCGTCACGCTGCGAGCGGCTCTGCTGCTCACCAGATAGCCGGGAGCCATTGAGATGGTGATCTCGGCCCGGCCGCGCCGGAGTGCCGGGACGGTTTCGCGCCCCAGCATGGTGTGGTGTTGCAGTCGTGTCTGGCCGTCAAACTCAAAACGGAGACTTGCTGCGCCACGCGGCAGCCAGCAGGCGTAGACGAAATTGCCATCGGCACGCTTGAATTCAAGCACCCAGGTGGTGGCCTGTGGCAACGGCACCTGGCGCACCAGCTCAACTTGATCCAGCACGCGAGTGAGCGTGGCCGTTGCGACATAACTGCGCTTGGGATAGAGCAGCGGATAGCGCCGGACCGCCCCCTGTGAACCATACTCGTTGTTGTAAAACATGCTGCCCTGGTCGGTGATATCGGGCGTCCTGATCTGGCGGCAGCCAAAGGCGTAGGAGACCAGCAGGTCGCGCATATCCCAGGCCGCCTTGGTATGGTCGTCAAGATCGGTGCTCATGCGTCCCTTCCACTCCGAGCAGGGCTCTACCGGCAGTGTGCCGTAACCCATTTTGCGGGACAACTCCTGCAGCAGCCAGAAGTTGCAGGCCGTCCCGTTGCCATACTCATAGTGCGGCGTCTCGGGCATCTTGGTCTGGCCCAACGACTCCTCTCCCAGCGCATCGATATATTCACGGGGAAACTTGAGGCGCATCATGGCAGCCAGCAGGTTGAGCGAGTTGCCGCCATTGCCAACCTGCAGCTTGATGTGCGGAAACTTTTCGCGATAGACCTTGGCGCAGCGCAGCCCCATCTCCAGCAGGCGGGCATCGCGAGCCTGCGTAGCTTCATCGGACTCCGGTGCCGGCTGGTCGAGCAGCTCCGGCGGGAAGGGTCCGACCGCACTCTCATGAAAGACAAGTGCGCTTTTGGCCGAGGGCCACTTTTGCAGATAGTCGCCGATCCGTTGCGCGATCTCTGCCTCGGCTTCGGCGGCATCCTCTTTCCTTGAATTCATAAAGGGAATCTGCCAACCATGCACGCGCCAAGGAGCGTAGCCCGCTTCACCGACGTTAAGTGCGGCGCTCATCGGCGTAATGCCGCGGATGCCCGCCTTCTCCAGCAGAATGCCGTGCAGCTCAGGTGTCGGCGGCTGCATGATCGAAGAGGTGCGCGAGGCATAGGGCGAATCGCCGGCGGCACGGCGCGTATCACGACCCAGCAACGCAGCCGTCAGCGGCATCTCGACCATCAGTTTGTTGGCGTCGTTGTAAGCCTTGAGTTCGATGCCGTACCAGCCGGACGGCAACTTGTCGAGCGGGATATTAAAGCGGGTTAGCGCTCCCTGCCAGGTGCGCCGCGACCACGAACTGCCCACCTTAAAGCTGGTGTTGCTGGCCGGCAACTCGCCCGGCGCGACCCGGTAACGCTGGCGACCTTGCAAAACTTCCGTCTGGTCGCTGTCATGTACGCGCCACTCCAGCGTCACCTCACCTCCCAGCAGACTCCTGATCTCACCCACGAGTTGCGGCTTTTCGTCGTTGTGGAAGATGTTGCCGGGCTGATCCGGTGTAACTTCCAGTTCAAAAGGTGTCTGCTCCAGAGTCAGCCCCACCACCTGCACGCCGCTGGTAACACTGTTATCGGGATAGAGGGCATGGCTGGCGTAGTGTACCATGCGCCGTGGCCCCAGCAGCTCGAAATCGAGCCCTCCCTCGCTGCGCAACAGCGGCGCATTATGCGGCTGATAGACGAGATCGGCAATCGCCCCCGTTTTAAGCGGCACGGTGACCAGATAGAGCGGCAGGTGGCGTCTGCCACCATTCTGTTGCGCCGTAACCTCGCCCAGCAGGCGGACGTTGGCCGATAGCGGCTCGCCAGCGCGCGGCAGGCGGAAAGGGCTATCCATGATGGCGTCGCATGAGACGCCACGGCGATAGACGTAACGCGTGATGCGTGCCACCGCCTCCGGTGATTTGGCCGGATCGTCGTCGAGCAGACAGAGCAGATGCGCTCTGGCATAGAGGTTGGGCGGCACGGTAAAGTGAATCGACTCACGCACCTGATCGAGCGGCGAACGCGCCAGATAGAAGTCGCACTCCTCAGCCCGGGCCGGCACAAATTTAACCGCCCCGACATCGGCAGCCCTGGCACTGATGATCCACGGGATATCGGCAACCACTTGCGGAGCTTGCGGCCAAGGCCACTGCTCCACGACTAGCGACGACTCGCCCGCAAAGCCGATATTGAGCGGCAGGTAGGGATCGGCGCCGGGCAGCATGCGGTCGCTCTTCCGGCCACTCCCTGCCTTGCCGCGTATCTTCTCCTCTGCTGTCACTTTAACCACATCGGGACGCGGACCATCGATATAGCCGGCATAAGAGCCATCCAGCCAGACTTCAAAGCCCTGCTCCAGAGGTCGTAGGTCGACCGTCAGCCAATAGTCAGCCGCCGCCGGCAACGTCTCCCACACCTTGAGCCACTCCAACTGCCGCTCCTTGCCATACATCTGCAGATTGGGTCGCACATAACGGGTACGTGCCCCCCCTTGCCACGGCCCCTTGATCACGATGGCTTGATCAGGCAGTTCAAAGGTCTGTTTGTCGGACGGATCACGCCTGCTGGCGCGCATGTCGATCGTCACCTTGGAGCCGCTCGTCTCCAGAGTAAAGCTGCGACGCGAGGCGCTCCTGCCATCCTCCACCTCCATGCGGCACGGCTTGCGGCCCACCTGCACCTCAAATACGAGACTTGAAGTGTCGGGTGCCAGCCGCATGACGGACGTCTGCTCCCCGGCAACGTCGCTGCCACCTGCCAGCAGCCAGACGCAGAGACCGACCAGCAGCAGCCTCTGCCCCCGACTCACCCACCCGCCTGCCAAGGCATAGAGACAACTTCTACCAAAAGGATCAAGAGAAGCCTGTTTCATAACCACATTGCATCACTATTATCGTAAAAAGGCAAGCCGATGTTGTAGGTTGTGAACCACGAATGATAGCAAGGGACAGAGAGTGGGTCGCCTCGGTGTCTCCGATCGTTGTCTCGATCTTCGTCCCGCTCCTTGTCTTGATCATTGTCGCGCCTTGACGAAGAGCGTGACAAGGAGCGTGACGAGGAGTTAGACAAAGATAGAGACAAGAGCTGGACAAAGAGCGGATAATTTTCTCTCCCCATCTCCACTCTGCGGACGGCTCGGCGAGCCGTCCCTACCTGCCGCAGGCGGGGGACGGTAGGGCGGTTGCGCCGCACACCGCCGCAGCTAACCCCATGACTCCGTTACGGTTTGGTGTTTACGCTGAAGAGGATCGTGGCGCCGGAGGCGATATCGTGATAGGAGGGGAAGGGAAAGCCGCACGCCTCGGGGCTGGAGTTGCGGTTGAGCACCAGTTGCCACTGGTCGCCCGCCTTCGGGCTGCTCTCCAGAGCGGTAAAGGGGATTTTAATGGTGGCGCGCCAGCCGTCGGGGATCAGTTCGGTCTTCACCTCCAGAGCGGGATTCCACGACTTGTCGGAGCCGATGGCATCGTAGATCAGGCCTGAGGGGTTGACGGCAATCTGCCAGAAGGGAGAGATCTTATGGTCGCTCAGGAAGATCTCGACGTTCTCCGGTCCCCAGGCACCGATGTCGCGTCCGGCAAAACCGGTGGGGAGCTCTTTCCAGTCGGGCAGGCCGAGAGACTCGACCCGTATGTGGAGCGCTGCGGCGCTCCAGTAGATTTTGGCGACGGTGGGCAGGTGGTTGCCGCCCTTGCTCTGCATCGGTAGCGGGGCGACAGCGGCAAAGCTGTCGTCGCCCTCCAGCAGTGTCAGCGGCAGCACAACGGCGTTGTCGCTGGCAAGACGATGTATCTTCTCCCACTTGTCGAAAAGTGCGCGTTCCAAAGCCACCTCCTGCCGCTGACGGCTCTCGGCAGGTTCGTCGGCCAGAGCCTGCTCAGCGGCGGCAAAGCAGCCCTTGGCCCTGCTGATCAACTCGTCGTTCAGGAAGGCTCTGGCGACACCATCGGGCTTGGCACCGAAGTAGGTGGCATGGATCGTCATGGCATCCCAGGCGGCCGCCATGGCGCGATGGTAGTCGAGCAGCGGGGAGGCCGCAGGTCCGTAAAGGTGCCGGCACCAGTCGGAGATCAGGCCATCGAGCTCGGCGTCCGGGTTCCAGAGGAGCTGTGCGTAGAGGTAGTTTGCGAGGCGGTGTGCCTGTTGCGGAATCTCGAAACGGGCGACATCTGCGGGATATTGCACCGATAGTTCGGTTTTCATGTAGACAATCCCCAGCTCACGGTAGAGTTTGATCTCATCCTGCAGCATATTCCAGAAGGGGAGGTACATGGGGGTGTTGAAGACGTCGAACTCATAACCGTAAATCCCCATCGGCGCCTTCTCGCGCCAGGCGTTCAACTCGGCCAATGTCTTGCGGTTGAGGTCACAGTCGGGATTGTCGAACTTATGGATATAGCAGCGGCTGTATTGGCAGTGTTGGACATACTCCAACCCCTCAACCGGGCTCGTGGGCGGCTGGCGATACTCCTGGTAGGCGATACCGCCGAAACTCATTTCCGGGAGCTGTTCCCTGATCTTGCCCATTAACACCTTGTAGTAGTTATACCAGCGCCCCGATACGTCGGGATTGGCCGTGCAGTTGGCACACTCACAACGGTGGGTAATGTCGGCGGGGAAGACATTGAGGTGCTCCAGATTGTTCCACCCGGCATAGTCGACTATCTGTTTCACAACCAGAGCGGTGAAGTCGGGATTCGACCAGCAGCCGGCGTCACAATCGGGATCTGGCTTGCCGTTGATGATGCCGAAGAGTTCGGGGTGGGTCTCAAACATCTTCTTGGGGACAGCCACATGATGCCCGCCACCGCTACGTACCAGACCCATCCGGTCGCGAATCGAGACGGTGCGTGAACCGTTGTTGAGGAAGTTGCGCGCCATCCATCTCTCGGTGGGCACATGAAGGTGCATCCAGCAGGGGGTCATCTCGCGGTAGCGGAAAGCGGCAACCAGTGTACGATCAATCCCGGCGGGAATCGTATAGCTGGTGAGCTTTGGCAGAAACTCGCCGTCATCTCCCGGCCAGAACCAGCGACAGTCGAGCTCCTCACGCAGGAAGGAGTAGACAGCGTAGAGGGCGGCACGCGGCTGGTTACCGGCCAGCAAGAGCTTGTTGCCGGCGAGTCTGACCAGGCTCTTCTCCAGCTCACCCCGCTCCAGCTCCCCTTTTTTGAGCAAGCGCGCAACTGCCGGAGAGGTGTCACGGGTGCCGATGATGATGGCAGGGGCTTGCGGTGGCACATCATTGGAGCTGATCACCAGTGTAACGCCGGAGATTTTTTGCAGAGTAGTCTGCAACTCAAGCGCCGCATACTCCTCCGGTGGCGACGGCACCGTGGGGAGCGAGATTTGCCACATGCTCTCGCCGTTCTCAAAGAGAGGTGGCAATGCGGCCTGGATGGCGGCGTGGCCGAGGAGTGTCGTCATAAGAGCCAATGCGATTCTTTTGGTCATGTTTTTCTCGTTGTTGGTGTTACAAAGACAAGATGAGATTGAGCGCAACCGCCGGATGCACCGCGCATGATCAGAAAGCATTTAGTGTGCCGTCTCAAGAGGCGGGAGGCCGGTATGGCGGTTTCGCCGCAAGATAGCAAGGGACAGAGAATGGATGGGAAGGTAAGGGACGGGACAGCCAAAACATGATCTCCATTGACAGTTTCTCTGTCCCCATTGACTGTGACGAAGAGCGAGACGAAGAGTTAGACGAGGAGCGCGACGAAGAGCGTGGCAAAGAGCGCATAGTCAGCTATTTTTCCACCTCCGGCCGAGCTCGATCCACTGCACTCCCTTTACCACACCTGTCACTGACCGATTACGACGATGCCGGCGAAGAGCTAGTTGACGTTGGCCGCGAGTTATGGTGAAATATGGTGTGGAGTAGAGAGGGTGTTACTACTTTTAACATTTTGGGGATTTTCTGCAATGCACACACTGGAATGGGTTGTTGATCTGCCTGCCGTTCATGGAACCGCTCCTATATGGCATCCGGCAGAGGGAGCTCTCTACTGGAGCGATTCTGCTACGGCACGGCTCTACCGCTACAGACCTGACACCGGCAGCAATGAGCTGATTCTGGATGATGGACGTCCGGTGGGTGCTATCACAATCCAGACCGACGGCTCACTCCTCCTCTTCCGGGATCAGGCCAATATCGTCGTCTGGCGCGATGGGGAGATCCACAACACGATAATCGCCGCCATTGCCGATTTTCGCCATACCCGCTTCACCTCCGCCGCCACGTCACCCGCCGGTGGCGTCTTCTGCAGCACCCACTCCGACCTGCGACACCCCGGACGCCTCCTCTATCTCGACACCTCCGGCCATCTCCATACATTGGCCGACCACTTCGGCACCCCGGCCGGCATGGCCTTCTCGCCAGATGGAGATCACCTCTATTTCAACGATGCGCACGCGACGCGCCTGACTACCTGGCGCTTTCTCCATAGTGACAGCGATACTCCCCTGGCCGAACAGACGCCCTTTCGCGATGGCGTCGTCCACAACGATTGCGGCGCTCCCTTCGGGCTGGCGGTCGACAAGGCCGGCGACCTCTGGTTGAGCCGTTGGGATGGCAGTGCGCTGCTGCAGTGCCACAGCGACGGTTCAGTCGGAGAGCAGATCGACCTTCCGATCAGGAAACCGACTGATCTTGTCTTTGGCGGCACCGACTACAGCCAGCTCTATCTGACCTCGTCCGGCGGCCACCGTCGCCAGTTCGAAGGGCAACATGCCGGCGCTCTGGCTGCAATTCGCATTGATGGCGTCAGCGGCTCTCCCCCGGCCATGTCACGTATTCAATTGGGGTCGGAGATGTAACTCTCCTCCCTCTCGACCGGGGGGTTGCTGTCTGGCACCGGGCCTGCCGCCTGCTGCCGGTCGCTCTGGGCAAACTCCTTGGCAAGGCTCATGCCCACCGCCAGCAGTGTGGGTCCCAGAAAGAGACCGATCATACCGAAGGCCAGCAGACCGCCGAAGACGCCCAGCATAACCGGCAGGAAGGAGAGCTTGGCATTGCGGCTGATCAACATCGGACGCACGACGTTGTCGATACCGCTGATGCCGATAAAGCCCCAGAAAAACATGAAGACCGCCCAGCCGATGGAGCCTTGCAACAGCAGCCAGAGTGTAGCCGTGACCCAGACCGTGGCCGGACCGATCGGCAGAAAAGCCAGCAGGGCGATCAGCAAGGCCCAGAAGTAGGCGGCCGGGATGCCGGCCATTCTGAAACCGATGGCCGCCACAATTCCCTGCGCCAAGGCCGTACCCAACACGCCGTAGACAACCGCCCTGATGGTTGAGCCCACCACAGTGATCAGATGTTGGGTATAGGCACCCATTACCCGGTTGGTCACATCGGTGACACGCCGTGCCACCTGATAGCCGTCGCGGTAGAAGAAGAAGGCGATCACCACGCTCAAACACATCTCGGCAATCCCCTGCCCCACATGCAGACTATTGCGGATCAGCCAACGACGCGACACCATCAGCAGCTCTTTCAGCGTCTCGGTCGTCTGCTCCGTGTTCTGTGCCATCTCACTCCAGGCTGCCGTGATGTAGTCGCCAAACCGTGGAATGGAGGCGATCCAATCGGGCAGAGGCGGCAACCCCTCCACCCCAACGCGCCGCACCACTGCCAGCAGATGCTCAACGCCGCCCGCCAGCGTGCGCCAGATGAGGGTCGTCGGCAAAGCCAGCAAGAGCACCAGCACCAGCGTCATCACCAGCGCGGCCAGATTACGCCGCTTCAGATGACGCACCATCCACTCATAGCCGGGCCAGGTGGCATAGCAGAGAATCGCCGACCAGAGCAGCACCGAGAGAAAGGGGCGCAGTATTACAAAGCAACCGGCCACGATCAACATCAGGAGCCCCACGCCGAGCAACTGCTCGGCATGGCGAAAGGCACGCTCTTTAATGGGATCGATAGCGGGTGGCTGCATAGGCTACTTGAAGAGCTCGTCGATTGTGACCACACGGCTCTCACGCCGCGCCAACTCGGCGGCCTGTCCCACCGCTGTCGACATCATGCCGTGACAGGTGGTCGAGACGTTGGCAGCCTCGCCGCGCAACACCTTGATGAAGTTGTCGACCAGATGGGGATCGGCGCCGCCGTGGCCACCCCGCTCCGGCGCGATATCGTAGGTGATCCGATCCTTGCTCCAACGTGGCAACACCACGATCTGCTGCTCTGTCAGACTCGCCTCGGCCTGCCCCAGAGTGCCATTAACAGTATAGCGGCGATCGGTCACAGGCGTCACAAAACACTCCATATGGCTGGCACGGGCACCATTGTCATACTCTACAATTGCGATACCGTTGTCGTGCACGCTCTTGTCGGAGGCGTAGATACAGAGGTCTTTATAGTAACCGTCGATCTTGGCCGTCTCGCTGTTCCAGCGCTCCAATTCACTCCCCAGATCGTTGTAGTCGGGACACCTCTCACGATAGGCGCAGGCGTGGCAGGTGGGTCCCACCGGGATGCCCGGCTCTGCCTCAAAGGGAAGATTCTCCATATTGAGCACCGAGACGGCGGCAAATGAGCTCACCTTGACCGGTTGCGGGAAGTCGAGCAGCCACTGGATCACGTCGAAGTCGTGGCTACCCTTGTGAATCCAGAGCCCACCGCACTCTTCGTAACTGCGGTTCCAGCGCGCCATGTAGGTACGGCCGCCGTCGTAAAACTCGCGATTCTCGATCATGAAGATGCGTCCCAGCACTCCCTCACTGACGATCTGCTTCAACTTCTTCAGCACGCCGTTATGGCGCAGGTTGAAGCCGATCATCACCGTCAAGCCGACCTTCTCCGCCAGCGCAATGATGCGCTGGCACCCCTTGACCGTCGTCGCCAGCGGTTTATCGACCAACACATGGCAGCCGCCCTCCAGCGCCTCGACGACATGCTGCTCGTGGTGGACATCGGGCGAGGTCACGACCACCGCATCAGGCCGGACGGCCGCAATCATCTCAGGCACCGTATCAAAAAAGCGCGGGGCGATCTCCAACTGCCGGGCTCCCAGCTCCATGCGCAGGCGGTTGTTGTCGCAGAGTGCGACAACCTCGACATCATCACGTGCAGTGAGCATCTTGCCAAAGGCACGAATACCCCGCGAACCGGCACCGACAATGGCAAACTTCAACTTTGGCTTCATCTTCCCGCTTCCTCTCTACGTATTGCTTGCGAATCCCAGATTAAAAATCTTTAAAGACATCGGCCACATCGCGCCCGCGCCGATAGGGTGGCGGTGAAATGACCGCCTGATTGTCAGGTGGGGCCGCTCCGCCGCGGCCCCAGGGGTCGCTCCCCATGCCCGACTCCATCTGTACCATCCGGTACTCGATCCCCGCTGCCTGATAGATGTAGACGGCGATCAGGATCAGAAAGAAGTTAAATCCATTGAAAATCCCCCAGAATCCCATCAGGATGGCTGCCACTCGGCCGACACGCGAGGCGATAAAGGTGGCGCGCAAGCGCCCCATCTGCTGCGCCAGCAGGGCGCGCAACATCCGCCCACCATCCATGGGGAAGGCCGGCAGGAGGTTGAAGAGGCAGAGCATCAGGTTGATTCTGGTCAGATAGTAGAGCAGCGCCACCACGAAGCCGCCTCCCATCATCGATCCAGCCTGCGGCACAAACAGGTGGAGCAGTTTGCGGCCTGCCAGCCAGAGAGTGGCGCTCACCAGTGGGCCGGCAGCCGCCATCGCAAACTCGCGCCACGGCTCACGCGGCATATCGAGCAGCGTCGCCCGGCCGCCGATCAACATCAGGGTGATATCCCTGACCCGGCAGCCAAACTGCAACGCCACGTATGTATGGCCCAACTCGTGCAGTGCCACACTTACCATCAAAACCGTCGCCAACGCCAGCCCCTGAACCAGACTGCCGCTCATAAAGGCAAAGAAGAGCGCCAGAATGATCAGTGAGCTGTCGAGCCGGATCGGTACGTCAAAGACACGCCCAATTTCATAACCTCTCTGAAACATCCCTCTATCATACACTGAAAAGGGCAGAAATAAAACTATAAACCGCAATGCCCGGTAATCGGTTAGTGACAGGGGGGTGGCAGAGGGAGTGCGAAGCATAGATCGAGATAGGCGGAGGTGGCGAAACGTACGACAATACGCTCTTTGTCATGATCCTCGTCTAACTCTTCGTCTCGATCTTCGTCAGTGCTGGACAATGATCAAGACAATGATCTGGACGATGATGAAGAGGACAAAGATCGAGACAATGATCAGAGAAACCGACGCTACACATTCTCTGTCCCTCTGACACCCATTCTCTGTCCCTCTTACACCGACGCACTGTGGTGTCTGAATGTCACAGCATGGCCGGAGTACCGGCTTCAGCCGGAAGCCAAAAAGGGCCTTCAGGCCCGACTGAACACGGCTGTAATCGGAGCTGAAGCTCCTGGTTGCTGCCGCCTGAAGGCTGGACTCCGACGCGGGGCGACAGAAACCAAGCGGGGCTGCAGCGAGATAAGCCGTAGTGGCGCACAGGCGGAATGCCTGCGGTACAGTGGGGTGCATGCAGTGGGCCACTTACTCGCCACTCTCTTATGTGCACCGAAAACTCGCGGCGCAGCTTTAATTTGGGTTTGGAGGTGTCGTCTTTCATCTCTCGTCTTTCATTCTTGCTACGTGAGGCAGACTTCCGTGATGGCATCGAAGAGGTGTGCCTTTTCGATATGTAGCGGCAGTTCGAGCGATTGATCCACCTTGACACGGTTGTGCGACTCAATACGGGCAATCAGGGTGGCATGTTGCGTCTTGAGATGGACGATCGTCTCGGAGCCCATCGGTTCGACAATCTCGACCGTCGCCTTGATCTTGGCGGCAGTGCCACTCTGTCCGGCGTGATAGGAGCCGATATCTTCGGGGCGGATGCCGAAGACCACCTCACGATCGATATGTGCTGCCAGTTTGTCGCTCCAGGCAGCAGGCAGGGCCAAGTCGAGATCGCCATCGCCAAAGCGCAGCCCACCCTCGTGGCGCGTCAGGCGGCCACGACAGAAGTTCATCGGCGGTGTACCGATAAAGCCGGCTACAAAGAGGTTGGCCGGATGGTTGTAGATCGTCAGGGGTTCATCGACCTGCTGGATCAGACCATCCTTCATCACGCAGATGCGGTCACCCATCGTCATCGCCTCAATCTGGTCGTGGGTAACGTAGATCATGGTCGATTCGAGGCGGTGGTGTAGTTTGTTGATCTCGGCCCGCATCTGAACCCGCATCTTGGCGTCGAGATTGCTGAGAGGCTCGTCAAAGAGGAAGGCCTTCGGTTTGCGCACAATGGCGCGCCCGACGGCCACACGCTGGCGTTGGCCGCCGGAGAGGGCTTTGGGGCGGCGATCGAGATAGTCGGCGATCCCGAGGATATCGGCCGCCTCTTTTACCAGGCGCGCAATCTCATCCTTGGGATATTTGCGCAGTTTGAGGCCGAAGGCGAGGTTGTCATAGACGCTCATGTGGGGATAGAGCGCATAATTCTGGAAGACCATGGCGATGTCGCGATCCTTGGGCGGCACAAGGTTGACGATCCGCTCGCCAATGGCAACGGTACCGTCGCTGATCTCCTCCAGCCCTGCAATCATGCGCAGGGTGGTCGACTTGCCGCAGCCGGAGGGACCCACCAGCACCATGAACTCCTTGTCGCGGATCTCAAGGTTGATGCGGTCGACCGCCAGCGTGGTGCCTTCGAAGATTTTAGTGAGGTTGGTCAGGGTTACTTGTGCCATAGTGATAGCCTTTCGGGTCCTCCAACTATTTTTCAGATGGTACGGCAATGCCGCGCATGATGGTACGCTGGGCGAAGATAAAGATCAACAGCGAGGGAAAACTGGCAACGATAATCGAGGCGAAGATGGCCGAGCTGGAGGCCTGCTGCTGGAACTGCTGCAGCCAGACGGCGATCACGTGCATCTTCTGGTCGGGACAGACGATCAGGGGATACATAAAGGCGTTCCAGGCGCCGGAGAAGGTCTGGAGGGCCACCACCGCCAGAATCGGTGTGCTCATCGACATCGTAATCTGCCAGAAGATGCGGAACTCGGAGGCGCCGTCGATCACCGCAGCATCGTAGAGGTCTTTGGGGATCGAGTCGAAGAAGCCTTTGAGCAGGAAGATCAACATGCCGTTGACCGAGACCGGCAGCACGAGCGCCAGGAAGGTGTTGAGCAGCCCCAGCTTCTTGATGATCAGAAACTGCGGAATCATGCCGACCATCGGCGGAAAGGCCATGGTGGCGACAAAGATAAAGATGATCTTCCAGGTGCCGCGTGGCTGGAAGCGCGACAGCGCATAGGCCACGAGCGGCTGCAGCGTCAGGGCAAAGAGCAGCGCCAATGCAACGTAGATGACAGAGTTGGCGAAGGAGCGTCCCTGCACAAACATCTGTTTGATCACGATGCGGAAGTTGCGGGTGGCGAAGTGCCAGCGCAATTGACGGGAGTTGGTCAATACATAGTCGCTCTCGATATCAGAGAGCGGCATGGGGCACTGCTCCCACGAGGCATACGCCTGACCATGGGCCGCTCCGGCAGCGTCAGGCGAACCGTAACGCTCTTTGAGGTATTGGCGCCAGGCAAACTCGGGACCGACCAGCCGTAACGACTCAGCCGGCAGCGACTTCAAAAAGTCGCGATAGAGTTCGCGCTGACTCTCCTGCACCCACTCCTTGTCGCTAGGCAGACGCACCTCCGCAAATGTGGCAAAAGAGTTGTCGCCCCAATACTGTTTCATCTTCTCCACGGTACCGAAGTGGTTGGCGACAAAGGCGCGGTAGTCGGCATCTGTGGCATCGCTGCGTACAAAGGAGAGGTTGAGGCGGCGTTCGAAGATATAGTCGAGCCAGGCTTGGCGCAACTCCGGCTGCGTGGCCGGTGGCACACGCTCAGAAAGGGCAAACTCACTGTAAGAGTCGATTTTCACTCCGGTGCGGCGTTGGAACCCGGCAAACTCATGCATGCCGAAGGTGGGATAGATCACCTGCTCCAGAAAGTAGCCGGTGAGGTTGACAACTGCCATTTCGGCCAGGTCGCGCTCGTCGCTCACCTCAAACCAGGCGTCGAAGAGGCCGTTGCGGGTGAAGGTGGTGCGTGCTGCCTCCCACTGGGGGGGCGGCCGGCTGATCATCCACCAGTTTAGGATTGGAGCGCCGAGATCGTTGTTGAAGGAGTTAAGGTCGTCGTTAAAACGTTCGCGCACCTTGGCCGTAACGGCCTCCAGCGCTGCGGAGGCCATATTCTGGTAGAGCAGCGTGCCACCCAGCGAGAGCCAGTGGCATGGGAAGCGATACTCGGCCACGAAGTTGCGAAAGTCGGTGACAGCGCCATGCGAGGGAGCCAGGTTGACAGTAGCGCTGGCGAAGTTGTAGTCCTGTAGCTGCAGGTGGCGGTTGTGGTGGATCGGGTTGTAGTTGTACTTGGTCTCGACAAACTTGCGGATCAGATCGCTGTCGTCGGCGAGGAAGCCCGGCACCAGCGACATCTCGGAGGCATCCATGTGACTGCGCATGGCACCCGACACCATCAGCAGGAAGGGATAGAGCATGCTGGCGCCACCGATGATCAGTGCCAGTGTTACTCCACCGAGAAAGAGCCGGCCACGCCAGCCTTTGGTCTCAACTTTGGTTAAAATCGACATCTTCTTCTTCCTCGTCAGAGAGCGGAGAGCGCCTGCATCAGAGCTCCTTGTTGGCCGCGATCTGGGCGGCGTTGGTAAAGGTGGCGCGTGACATGCGTCGCAACTGCTGACAGGTGAGGATAATCACCACCGCCCCCAATATCCAGCCCATGGCTGCACCGGTGCTGAACTTGAGCTCCATCCAGGCCCGCTGGAAGATGTCGAGTCCCAGCGTGCGGGTAGCGCCGTTGGGACCGCCGCCGGTCATCACCATGATAAAGTCGGTGCCACCCTTGAGCGCACCGATCAGCGCCCCCATAAGTTGGATCAGGATCAGAAACTTGATCCGTGGCAGCGTGATATAGCTGATGCGTTGAATGATGCCGGCACCGTCGATCGTCGCCGCCTCGATCAGGTCCTCCGGCACCGTCTTGAGCGCTGCCAGATAGATGATGCAGCCGGGTCCGGCCGAGGCCCAAACCATCGGCAGCACCACCGAGAACATCGCCATGCCGGGGTCTTCGATCCAGCCGAGCGGCTTGAGCTTGAATGGTCCCCAGAGGCCGGCCAGATAAGTCGCTAGTCCGCTCCAGCCCTTCACCTTGGCGGGATCGAGCTGCCGGGCGGTGATAGTAAGCTCATCGGGACCGATCCAGGCACGCAACAGCGGCCAGAGGGTGGCCCCCAGCAGCGCCAAGGCGAAGAGCGCGATGGCTCCGCGTACCGGCCAACTCAGCTCTTTGAGCTTGACGGCACAGGCAAAGATGAAGCCGACCAGCGAAAGCCAGCAGCCGAGGAGTACCAGTTTGAGCGTTATGCCTGCCACCGGCCCGAGGTGGTTTACCGACATGATTATCTGGTTGAGAAAACCGGTTTCGGAGGGTTCGTAGAATTGACGCCAGAGAAAGACCATGATGATGCCACTGACAATCGCCGGCAGATAGAAGATGGTGCGGAAGAGGTATTTCAAGGCCTGCGAAGGTACTTCGTCCAGCAGGATAGCCACCAGAATCGGCGGCCAGAAGCCGAGCCCCACCACCAGCAACGCATAGTAGAAGGTTCGCAGCAGCGAGAGCCAGAAACGCCCATCCCAGAGGATGGTGGCAAAGTTGTCGATCCCGACGAAACCGCTCTTGAGCACCAGTTGGTAGTCGAGCAGCGCCAGCGGCACCCCCAGCAGCAGCGGCAAGTAGGCGATAAAGAGGACGAGAAGCAGTCCCGGCAGAATCATCAGATAGGCGTAACGCATACTGCGGAAGGGGGGCAGGTCGCCCATCAGCCGCTCCTGCAGTGAAAAGGCGCGCCAGACCCAGCGGATCGACAGCACGAAAATTATAACGATAAAGATGAGTACAGCGCCGCCGGCAATGCGACGTTGCTGCCACTCTGCCGGTGAGAGCTCGCTCAGGAGAAACTTGTTGACGCGGAAGACAGCCTTGTCGAGCTGCTCTTCAATCCGCTGCAGCGCCTGCTCCGGCGGCAGGTTGAGCAGATCCGGCCGCTCCAGTGCCCAGTTCATCGGCTCTGACACATATTCATAGAGCGACTGTGTGTTCTTGCCGTAAGGCTCCGGCACACCATTGCGCATCGCCTTCTCTACCGTTGTCTTCCAATCCTCGGGAATCTGCTGCAGGATGTCATCATAACCAAATTTGGCCAGCAGGTTGGGCTCCACAAAGGTACCGTAACCGGCATCGACAAACATCCTGACGCGCTCCTGCTCCGCTTCGTCGCTGCCCTGAAACCAGATATAGCGCATCACGCCGAGCTGTTGCTCCGGGGTGGCGCCGGCAAAGACTCCGGTAGAGCCGCAGTTGAGTTCACTCGCACCATCACCTCCGGGTGCCATCGGCACCGGCGCAATCCCCACCATGGCGGGGTTGATGTCGAGCCCGCGGTCGAAGGAGAGGTAGGTAAAATACATGCCAACCTCGCCGCGCTGCCACTTGAGATCGATATCTCTGCTCCCGCCGAGCGGTGCAAAACAGGCACCGCTGAGCGTATCGCCACCTGCCGTAGTGAAAGGTTCACGCGTCAACTGCAACAGATAGTAGATCGCCTCGGCCGCTGCCCGTGTGTTAAAGGCGGCATGCCAGCGACCGTTTTCATCCTGCTCCATATAGCGCACGCCGTTGGAGACCATAAAGCTGTAGGCGCTCCAACTGACGTATGGGCCGATACTGTAGGCGAAGCCATATTTGCCCGGCACGGCTCTGATCTGACGGGCGAAGGAGAGAAACTCATCCCAGTCGCGTGGCGGGCGTTCGGGATCGAGTCCCGCCTCGGCAAAGACATCTTTGCGGTAGAGAAGCGCCCGCGCCAGCGCGTTGTAGGGGAGCGCCCAGACGTGTTTGCCGGGCGGCACGCCCTCGTGCGGCGTATCGGCTTCACGGTAGAGTACAGGCCAGGCCGCAGCGACAATCCGCTCGCGCAACTGCGCCAAGGCCGCCGCCACCTCGGCAGCATCCGGATCGGCCAGCCAGTTGCCGTTGCCATCCGACATGCGGGTACGGGGATCGCTACTGTTGAGGCGCGCCAGCAGAATCTCCAGCGGTGCCAGAAAGCCATGATTGATATAGGAGGAGGATTGACGGAAGTTGACGTACATGCCGTGTGCCGGCACGCCGGTGGCGATCGCCATCAGCGGTCCCTGATCCATCGCCATCCCTTCAAGACCGGGAAAAGAGAAGGGCTCCAGTTTGTACTCAGGGTAGTGGAGCGAAAACTTCTGAATCTGCGCCCGCATAACCTGGGCACGGATATCGGTGGCTATCGGCGAGGGCAGCGTCTGAAGCACCAGCTTGATACTGCCGGGGGCCAGGGTGGCGGAGCTATCTGCCTCAGAGGCGTAACTGGCAGCGAACGGCCGCAGTGTGGCCAGGAGCAGGAACGCTATGGTCGGGATGCGTATAAAAAGAGACATTGTGGTGCTCGTATCAAGGTAAATCTAAGCCCCCGGCAAGCCACGGGGATTTAAGCAGCGTCAGTAAAGGCCGTCGAAGCAGTTATTATGCCTAATGCGCCTATCTAAACAGACTGATCATCAAAAAGCAACTGTTTTGCCTGTTTCTGCGATTCAGGCAGTGGGGGGTGGGCGGGTGGTGCGATAGGTGCTTTTGCGACTGGAGCAGAAAGATTCAGTTACGGTTAAGGCAACGGCATGTGATAGGCAAGAATCTGGAGCGTTGGCACGGCCGGCGCGTCAATGCACGCAAACCGTTTGATGGCGCGACGGGACCGCCCTCGCCCTATCTGGAGGGTGGCGCCGTGCGCCGCTGCCCCAGTCAGGGGCAGTTTGCCAAGGGAACTACAGCCAACGCCTTCGAAGCCGCTTGTGGCGGCTACGGCTACAACGCCGTCGGCGTCGGCTCATGCACCTATCTGCTGGGAATGTCGCCAGCCGCCAACGCCGAGGGGATGGTGCCTGAGATGATCTACGATCCATCCCGTACCCTGATGTTCTGCGATACCGCCTTCCCACAGCCCTACGGCAGCAACCCCACCTATCTGATCGAATACTCCTTTGCCGAGCCCTACCACTGGGTCGTGGCTCCCGGTATGGAGAGCTCCTACCGCGCCGATCCCTCCATACACTTCCGCCACAGAGGCTATGCCAACGTCGTCTGGTGCGATGGTCATGTCTCGCCTGAACGGCTGGAGCAGGAGGCCGAAGCCCACTTCAGCCGCTTCAAGATCGGCTGGATCGGAACCGCCGACAACAGCCTCTTCGACATCTACTAAGTTCTATCTTACCGCCCCTGGCCGGTAGCATACTCCAGCGCAATGACCGCGTAGGCCGTGGCCAGCACCGGATCGCTCTCCCAGAAACGGTTGTTGCTGTTGACCCAGCTTCCCTCATCACTGATCGTATCGGCCAGCTTCGTGATCAGCTCATCGCGCCAGGCAATCGGATTGCCGCCCTCCTCCAGCGGTGGCAACTCGGCCAAACCGGTCGCGGCAAGCGAACGGGCCATGATCGTGTAGTAGTAGTAGAGCCCCTGCTGTCCCATACCGGGATTCTCATCGAGTGTCCAGTGGCGGCGGGCGTAGTCGACAGCCGAAACCACCCGTGGATCGCTACGCTCCACTCGGGCGTAGATCAGCGAGAGCAATCCGGAGTAGGTGATGCTGCCGAAGGAGCGGAGATGCGGACGCCCGGCAGAGCCGGCAGGCGCCTCTGCCTTGTTGGGGTCTTCCGGTTTATAGAGGAAACCACCGGCGTCATCTGCGCTGACATCGTCCCCGCTCAACTGCATCTTGGTGACAAAGGCCAGGGCGGCGTCCCAATCGACATCGACCCGCTCCTCACCGGCCGGACGGCTCTCCTCCACATCCTGCGTCACGCGCATGGCGGCCAGCGCCCAGGCAGTATTGTTGAGGTCGGCATAAGGACGTTCAGTGCCACGCTCATAACCGAAACCGCCGCGATAGACGTCGTCGCCGAGGAGCTGTGTTTCGGAGACGTATTTACGGGCATTTTGAATCAGGCGCACAAAGTCAGGATTGCCGACAGCATGGAGCGCCGTCATGCAGATGGCGGTGTTATAGGTGCCAAGCGCTCCCCCGCGCCGCCCCGGCACGGTTACGTAGAGACCGCCATCCTCCTGGGCACAACCGGCCACATAGGCGGCTGCCGCTGTGATCGCCTGCCTGTCGGCCTCACTATCGCGCCCCGCCATGGTGAGCGCCCAGAGCGGCAGCGCCGTCAAGGCCGGATGTTCGGCATTCGACCAGACACCATTGGTCTGCTGCTGTGCCAGCAGATAGTCGAGTCCTCGATTGAGCGCAGCGGCCGCCTTGTCCGCAATGGCTGTGTCGGCCTTGGCAATCGAGCTCACCTCTTGAACAGCCTTGTCAACTGCCGTTTCTCCGGTAACCGCTACGGCTTCAATCTCCTTGTGCGCCTCGTGCGCCGCCTCCACTGCGGGGGCTACCTTGCGGCGACAGCCTGTCGCCACCAACAGCAGCGCCAGCGCCAAAATGGTGCAGGTACGATAGTCGATTCTCATGTTCAGCTTCATAATTATCTCCATCCAAAAAGTCAGTTACAAAACAAACCGGTTTCATTATAGTAAACGCAGCCACTCCGATGCGAGTTCAAAGTTGGCGCAAAGGATGCTGGACATTTCACCCCCAAACAATGTAACCTAGCCTACAGTTAAACGGATTGCAGTGAAATGGCCACCGTTTTCGCTTGCGGTGTCCGCCATTTAATTGCTGCGGAGTTAGGAAACTATTATGAGCCAAGCCTTGGAACATGCCCACCAGTTGAAACATAAAATTGATTGGATCTGTACCGCAGTGGTTGGGGGGCTGGCTCTGCTGGTCTACCTGCTGACCATCTCATCTGGCGTCTTCCCGGGGCAGTCGGCCTCGCTGATGGTTACCTACAGCGGCATTGAGCCACAGATTGCACCGGCCCATCCGCTCTGGGGCAGTCTGGTACGGCTGCTGGCCGGTACGCCGGTTAGCGCCCTGCGCCTCAATCTCTTCAGTGCCATCTGCGGTGTATTCGCCGTTATCCTGCTCTACAGGCTGGTCTCCAATATCGTCTATCAGTTGGTCGACCCCGAGTTGGGGTTGGAGCGTCAACGGATAACAGGGGCTGTTTTGGCCGGCTGCGTTGCCGCCACCGCACTCGCCTTCAGCGTCCCCTTCTGGATGGTCTCAACCCGGCTGCACTATCAAACCTTTGACCTGTTGCTGCTCCTGGTCCTGACGCATATCTTTGCCCGCTTCTATCTCGGCAACCGCCTCTGGCTGGGGCTCCTCTTTGCACTCCTCTGCGGCATCACCATCGTCGAGAGTGTCATCGTGCTGCCGCTCCTGCCGCTCTTCATTATTCTCGCCATCCACGCTGACTACAGAGATGGACAGATACGTCTGGGACGCCTGACACTCCTGACTCTCTTCGGCCTGCTCGGGCTCGGCTTCTTCGCTCTGGTCTCCTGGCGCTTCTGCCAAAATCAAGACCTCACCTTGAGAGGTTATCACGGCTTCGGGGATGTCTTGCGCACCATGATTCGAGACCAGTTGAACGTGGCCCGCAGCGCCAGCCGGGTGCGCGACATCGGCGATTTCATGGAGAAGGGGCTCTTCCTCATTGTCATGCCGTGGCTGGCCACCATCTTCGTCGCCCGGCGCGCCCTGAACCGGACGCGTGACTGGGTACTCTACCTCTTCCACATCGCCATTACCCTGATTACCCTGCCGATGCTCGGCAATGCCCCCTTCTCCCCCTGGGGCATGTTGCGCGGTCAAACCGGCATGCCGATCGCCCTCACGGCCATGCTGGCTGTTGTTAGCGGCTATCTGGTGGCCTACTGGTACCGTCTTTTTTCCAGCTATAACTTCTTGAAACGTGAAAAGCGCGACACCTTTGCCTCCGATGCTGTCGGTGCCGCCCTCGGCTACTCCTTCCTCGCCATCTTGCTGGTGATGGTGGCTGTGACCTCGATTATCAACGGCTTTGAAGCAAGTGGCCGCCGTGGTGCCTTTGCCGATGAGTGTGCCCGCGAGATGCTCGACCAGATGGAAGGGCGTACCTGGCTCGTAACCGACGGCATGTTCGACGACCACTTCCGCATCGAAGCAGCCCGCCGCAAGATGCCGCTCAAACTCCTGGCATTGCATAAAAACGACAACCAGATCTATATCCGCCAGATGAAGCGCATGATCGATGAGGACGACGAGTTTAAGGCCGAGGATAAAATCCGCTACAAAAACGTACTCGATCTTGGAGTCGTCGCTTTCCTGCAAGACTGGATGACCGAAGGCGAAGAGCTTGCCTCGCGCATGGCCATTATGAACGCCCCCGACCTGATCATCGGTGCCGGTTGGACTGTTGCCCCACTCTACTTCGGCTTTGTCGGTGTGACCGAGCGCGACTCGCTCAAAGATGTCGACTTTGTCGCCCAATATACCCCCTTCTGGGAGCGCATGGGCAAGCTGTTGGCGCGTTCACGCGGTGTGCGTGACCCGGTAGCGGCCTACCGCGCCACGGTGCGCCGCCAAGTCGGCTTTGTCGCCAACAATACCGGTGTCCTGCTGGAAGACCTGGAGCGGCGTGATGAGGCCTATCAGGTCTATAAGATGGTGCGGCAGATCGATGTAGAAAATATCAGCGCACTGCTCAACATGGCCGAGATTCTCAACCGTGACCCCGACTTCATGCCGGGTGACAAGGAGCAGGTCGAGAAGGAGCTGCGCGACTTTGTCGACAACATGGCACGCCGCCTGCCGATCTGGTCGCTCTCACGCTACTTCGGCTACGTCCGCTCGCCGGTGCTCTTCGCCCAGCTCGGCTGGACCTGGGCTCTCTCGGGACAGCCCGGCATGGCCATGGCCGGCCTGCGACGCGCCGAAGCGATCTCACCCAGTCTGGCCTCACGCACCCGCGTCCGCAGCGACATGGCCGACATCTTCATCCAACAGGGTGAAGATGAGCGTGGCGCTGCCATCTACGAAGAGATTCTCAAGAGTGAACCCGATAACCAGCGCGCCCTCCTCTCGATGGCCCGTATCGAGACCCGCCGCGGTGCCATCGACAAAGCACGCGCCTGGTTGGAGCGCGCCGCCGTGGCCGGTACCGACCGTGCCGAAATCTCACTCGAACAGGCAGCCATCGATCTCGCGGCCAACCAACCGGAGCAGGCCCGAATCAAGCTGCAGGAGATCACCGAACTACAGCCGAAAAACCTCCAGGCGCTCGGTATGCTGGCGATCTGCATGTTGCAGATGAGGGATTTCGACGAAGTCGAGCGCCGCATCCTGCCGCGCATGGAGTCGGTGGCCGGTACGCCCGACAACTATCTCGTGCAGATCACCCGCGGCCAACTCGCCTACCAGAAGGGCAAAGAGTACTATCGCCACGCCCGCGACGCCTTTGAGCGCGCCTCGGTCCTGCGCCCCGGCCTGCCGATGTTGCTGGAGTGGGTCTTGCGGCTCGACTTCCTGATGGACGACAAAGCTGCCGCCGAAGTCCATGCGCATCAGATTCTGCGCATCAACCGTAACCACGGCTTTGCCAACTACATCATGGGCTCGCTGATGATGTGGCGCGGACGGCGGGCCGAGGCCGAGGACTACCTGCGCCGCAGTGTGCGCGAGACGCGCTCGGCGGCCGCCCTCAACGACTTGGCCGAACTGCTACGCAAGAGCGGCAACTTTACCGAGGCCGAGGAGCAGGCACGAGCCGCCATCGAACTCTCGCCCGACCTCTACTTCGCCTGGGATACGCTCGGAGGCATCCTGGCCGATACCCAACGCTGGGATGATGCCGAAAAGGCCTACGCCAAAGCTCTCGAAATTTTTAAGGATGACCTGCGCATCCACCTCAATCTGGCCAAACTGCTGACACAGAAGCGTGATCTGGTACGCGCCCGTGAGATCATCAGCCGCATCCAGCCGCGCCGTCACGAGTTGCCGCCCGCCGAGCAGGAAGAGCTCGACCAACTGGTGCGCGAACTGACCCCGAGGAGCAAATAATGCCGCAACAAACTATCTGGTCACGCCTCGTGATGGGGCTGGCAACCGGTTTCGGTCTGGGATGTATGCCGGTCGCCTCCGGCACCTTTGGTGCCCTGCTGGGTCTGCCGCTGGCGCTGGCGCTAACCACCCTGCAGGGGCGCACCGACCACTGGCTGCTCTGGCAGATAGGCATCTGCCTGCTGCTGACGCTGCTCGCCATTCCAATCTGTGATGCCGCTGAAAAGAGCCTTGGCACCAAGGATGACGGACGCATTGTGGCTGACGAGTTTTTAACCCTGCCGATCTGCGTTATCGGCCTGCCGCTGGCCGCCATGTTGCGCAACGGCCAGATCATGCAGTCGCTCTTCCTGCTCGGGACAGCCTTCGTATTGAGTCGTATCTGCGATATCTTAAAGCCCACCCCGGCGCGGCAGTTGCAACGCCTCAAGGGGGGGCTCGGCATCGTGCTGGACGACTTCTTTGCCTCGATCTATGCCCTGATCCTCATTCACGGGGTGCTGGGCTACATCGAAAAGCACATCTTCCCGCTCCTGGAGCGGACCTTTCCGCTCCTTACCTGACCTGCTCGACCACGATCTCGGGATCGACTGCGCTACGCAAAGCCCGCTCGATGCCGTTCTTAATCGTCATCTGCGAGTAGGGGCAACTGCCGCAAGCGCCACGCATGCGCAGAAAAACCTGTTTGCCCTCAATCTTGACCAGCTCCATGTCGCCGCCATCGGCCTGCAACATCGGACGCAGCTCTTCCAGCTTGCTCTTGATACCAGCTTCCATCTCTCACATCTCCAAAAAGGGGTGGCTAAAATGGAGTTACCATACCAAATTGAACCGATATTAAAAAGCAGAAAATGGTAGTCAATGAAGACAAGGATCGAGACAAAGATCGGGACGAAGATGAAGAGGACAATGATCGAGACAATGATCAGCGAAACCTGTCCCTCCATCCTCACTCCCACACTTACTTCCCACCTCGTTTAAGATAGCCGTTTAAGTGTAAAAGTTTAAGGCCGGGAGGTTTAAGAGCACCGTGCAAGGTTACCGTGTAAGTGTCAGAGAGCACTCTTACTCGCTCCTACTCTTACTCACCCTACTCTTACTCGCCCTACTCTTACTCATCCTACTCTTACTCGATCTTCTTACTCGTCTTGCCCCATTTAATGTAGCCGTTTAGGGGTAAGGGTTTATCAGAGGTGGGGACAGAGAAACGACCGATAACTTTTGCTGGCATTCTAAGGCAACTTTTGGCATATTAACTTTTGCCACATGAAACTATGGTTTAAAAAATCGAAGCACGCCGCATCCGACGACAAGCGGGCAGAGCTATCGACCACAACTCAGATCACAGTACCTGACGAGGTCGACAGCCCTGCGGCAGACTCTGCCGCCATACCGCCGGCGGCCACTGAACCTGTCGCATCTGCGCCGGCAGCACCCACCACTGCAGCGCCCCCGCAGCCGTCGGCGCGCACGCTCTTTAACCAACTCCTCAACGGTCTCTACGATGCGGCCGTGATTACCGACCTCAAGGGTCACATCGTCAACGCCAACCAACGGCTGACCACCGCGCTCGGGTTTGACAGCGACGATATCTGGGACTGGCCCATCAACCGCCTCATCCCCGGGATCAGCAACACGATCCTCAACCAGATCAACGCCGGCCTCGAAGGCGAGCGCTACGTCTTGCTGGAAGCGCGCTGCAACCGCAAGGATGACTCTACCTTTCCGGCTGAGATCGCCATCAGCCATGTCGCCATCACGGCCGACAACAACCTCCTCTTCTGCATTCGCAACATCGAACGGCGCCACGCTACCATCAGAATGCTGCAAGCCGCCGAGCGGCTGCTCAACCACCAGTCGTCTGCTGCCCTCTCGTGCGACCAGCACGGCAACATCATCGTGGCCAACCGTGCCATAGCCCGTATGCTCGGCGTCGATAAACGGGAACTGCTCATCGGCCAGCCCTTTGCCAATATCTGGCGTGAACCGCAGGCGCCCAATGTCATCAAACGTGCCCTTGAGGGTGAAACCATCAAAGAGCCGGCCACCATCATCAATGTGCTCGGCAAGCGGCTCCAGATCGTCATCTCGCTGGCACCCGACATCGACTCCCACAAACGGGTGGTCGGTTTTCTGGTCTGCTTTACTCCGGCCGCTGTGGTTTCGCTCGGCAGGACTGCCAAATTGCAACCAGTCTCACCATGAACCAACCCGCCGTCGAACGCCTGCAGCTCGGCCTCTTCGGCAAGATGAACGCCGGCAAAAGCACGTTGATGAACCTCATCACGCAGCAGGCCACCTCGCTCGTCGATGCCACCCCCGGCACCACCGCCGATACCCGTGCCACACTGATTGAGATTCAGGGACTGGGGCCGGTGCGCCTCTTCGATACCGCCGGTATCGACGAGGCCGGCAGCCTCGGCAGCAAAAAACGGCAACGGGCGCTGCATGCACTGAAAGAGTGCGACCTGGCCCTGCTCGTCATCGACCCCCGCACCACCAGCTTTACACCGGAGCAGGGGCTGCTTGAAGCCGCCCGCGAAGTCGACAAGCAGGTGCTGGTAATCTACAACCTCTTTACCCCCGCCGCCACCGCCGGGATCGACCTGATTGAGCAGGAGCTGCCGCTGCTCCGCTTCTATCACAAACTCCCCCTCCAGGCCAATGATCCCGCCAATCGCACCCCCCTGCTCGACTTTATTCTAACCCACTTCACCCCCGAGCGCCACACGACGCCTCTGCTACCCTTCATCAAACGCGACCACTTCTATCTGCTCAACACACCGCTCGACGACGCCGCACCGGCCGAGAGGCTCATCCGGCCCCAGACGCTGGCGCTGGCCGAGATCACTCGCCAATGGGCCTGGCCGCTCTGCCATCGTATGGACCTCGCCCGTGCCCGGCAGGGCGACCGCGACGAACACCGCCGCTTTGATAGCCTGCGGCAGCATCTGGGAGAGAAGCTGGCCGGCATCATCACCGACTCTCAGGCGATGGATATCATGGCCGAATGGGTACCGGCCACAACGCCACTCACCACCTTCTCCATCATGATGATCAACCACGGCACAGCCGGACGGCTGGCCGACTTCGCCCGCGGTGCCGCCGCGCTCGACCGGCTGCAAGCGGGCGACCGTATCCTGATCGCCGAGGCCTGCAATCACACCCGCATCGCCGAGGATATCGGCACGGTACAGATTCCGGCAATTATCGCCAGAAAGTGGCCGGGAGTCGTGGTCGAGCACAACTTCGGCCGTGAGTTTCAGGAGAATGAAGAGCTGCAGAACTATGCGCTCGTAATCCACTGCGGCGGCTGCATGATCTCCAACCAGAAGCTGCAGTCGCGTATCCGCGACCTCGATGCGACCAGCGTCCCTTACACCAACTACGGTGTCTTTCTCGCCTACGCGCAAGGACGCGACGCTCTGGCCCGTGTCCTCGCCCCCTGGGGCATTACACTCTAGCCCCCCACATCCCATGTTCGACTACCTCTGGTTATTGCGCCTGGGTGGTGGCAGCGATACGCTGCAGGCGGTTGAGCGGTAACGGATGGGTAAGCCCACGTTCTGCACGTTTGGAATACTTGTTTTCGGCGACCTCATCAGCCTGCCGCAAGAGGGCTTCGTGATTGACGTAATCCATGGCGGTACGACCTACCGCCAGCAGTAGCAATCCTTGCATGGCTATTGATTTCTCCACGACAAGAGATGTTGCTACAGCGTCGGCCGAGTACTCATTGAGACGTCCCAGCTTCTTAAGATTCTGCGCCCATGACGACCGCCGCGCTCATCATGCAGATGCAAGTTGACCCGTTCTCCATTCCGATCAACAAATGTAGAATGTTGAAAATTGGCTGTCGAATGTCGGCTGTCGCATATTGTCCACTAAGAAATCGTTCTCCACACCATCGCTGCGGCCAACAACATAAAGAGAATCCCCAACATGATTTTGGCGGGTACCACATTATGCCGTGCCAGTTGTGCCAGCCGCCGGTTACGCATGCCGCACGCCACGCCTAGCAACACCATTAGCAAGATCACTTCAAACAAAAACCTCACTTCTCGCGTCGCAACATTGACTATACTGCTCTCAAACAAGCGTACCATTTCCTGTAAAGGCCATGACTAACCGCCGCCATATACCTTGGAGCTTACCTGCCCTGCCTGCCAAACGGCTGGCAGGGCTACCCCTGCTATTTCTCGCCAGCACCATCATTCCCATTGCCACCCTCGGCAAAGAGACCCGCACCACCCTCACCCACGGTACCAGCAGCTCCCCCTCCGGCCTTGCCCAGCGCACCACCCGCGAGATCACCATCGAAAACCACGCCGGCCACACCCTGCAGAGCGAAACCCGGGTTTACGACGGCTCCGACTACCAAACCATCGCCTGGCGCAGCCACACCCTCAACGACCTCGGCCAGACTATCGCCACTATCTCTTCTGACGGCAGCCACACCACCACCGCCTGGGGCTACTGCGGCCCCGAGAGCGAAACCGCCGCCGACGGCACCGTTACCGAATATGCCTACGACGCCCTCCAGCGTCCCACCCTCACCACCCGCGTTGGCCACGGCTCCCAGCCCGACCTCTTCACCGAAACCACCTACGACGCCGCCGGCCGCGTCACCAGCGCCATCTCGTACGGAGGGACCTCCGTCTCCGCCCTCACCACCAACACCTACGACCTCGCCGGCCGCCTCACCCGCACCGCCTCCAGTTCTGCGGACGGCGTTGACGCCGTCACCCTCTACACCTACGACGGCCTCTCCACCACCACCATCCGCCACGGCCTCACCAATACCACCGTCCGCTTTGCCGACGGCCGCACTCACTACACCACCCAAAACGGCATCCGCCAGCAGACCTATCTCTACGGGCTTGCCGCATCACCCCCCAGCCACGGGATGTCGAATGTTGAATATCGAATGTCGAATGTTGTTTACACCGGCCCCGAAGGCACCAATTCCCCCCTCTGGCAAACCACCATCACCGATCCCCTCGGCCGCACCATCGCCCAACTCCGCCCCGGTTTCGACAACACCATCCTCATCACCTCCAACTACTACAACATCGCCGGCCATCTCATACGCACCGAACAATGGATGTCGGATGTTGAATATCGAATGTCGAATGTTGGAAGAGGGATGTCGGATGTTGAATGTCGGCTGTTGGATTTTCATCTCTATACTTACGACGAACTCGGCAATTCCATTCTCACCTGTCAGGACCTCAACCTCAACGGCCAGATCGATCTCGACGGCCCCGACCGCGTTACCGCAACCCATACGTCCTATGAGTCGCATCAGTCCCATTGGTGGCAGGTACACACCAGCATCACCTACCCCGAATCCGGCTCCGGTATTCCCCTCACCAACGCTATCTCCCGTACCCGCCTCACCGGCCTTGGGAGCGCCTATTCCGCCGACGGCGCGACCGGCCTCCTCACCGCCGAAACCGTCGCAACCGATCACCTTGGCAACACCACCATCAGCCGCACTATTACAGATCGTGCCAACAAAACCACCTACCGCCTGACATACTCTCCAGCCTCCACGGTTGCCGCCCTCGCTACCACAGTCAACGGTCTGCTAGTTGCCAGCCGCTCCTCTTCTGGCAATACCACCACTTATAGCTACGACGGCCTCGGTCGTCAAATCGCCTCACAAGATGCCCGTGGTGCCATCTACTCCCGCACCTACGACCAATACGGCCGCGTCGCCAGCGAAACCGACCCCGCAAACAATACCACCACCTACGCCTACGACGCCTTTGACCGTGTCACCGCCACCACCAACGCCCTCGGCCAAGTCACCCACACCGCCTACGATCCCCAAGGTCGCCTCATCGCCACATGGGGCGCGACTTACCCCGTTGAGTACGACTACGACGATTTCGGGCGCATGATTACCATGC
>CAZRGQ010000024.1:0-33623 GCA_964599645.1 uncultured Lentisphaerales bacterium
AAATCAGGCATGAGTAGAATCAATTTTGGCATTTGGGGTGTCGGACGCATCGGGCAGCAACATGCTGCCATCTTTTCGCGTCGCAGCGAAGAGTACCGGCTGGTGGCGCTCTGTGACCGTGACAGCGGGACGCTGGCGGCAACGGCCGCCAGATTCGGGGGCACCTCCTGGCAGGAGGCCGCCGACTTTCTGAACAACCCGGAGCTGGAGCTGGTCATTGTTGCAACCCGTTCGCTCGACCATGCCCGCCATGCGGCGCAGGCTCTGGCCGCCGGCAAGACGGTCTTGCTGGAGAAGCCGATCGGGGTTACGGCGGCCGATTATGAGCTGTTGCAGCAGTTGGTGGCGCGCTATCCGGGCAAGCTCTACTTCGGTCACAACCACCGTTTTGAGCCGGCCTTTATGAATGCGCGTGAGATCGTTGCCAGCGGTCTCCTCGGCCGGCCCTATCTGATCAAAATTTGCAAGCACCACAACTTTATGCGCCGGCGCGACTGGCAGATGCAGCTTGGCCATGGCGGCGGGCAGTTGAGCGTCTGGGGACCGCATATTATCGACCAGGGAGTGCAGTGGCTCGGAGCGCCGGTACGCAAGGTGGAGAGCTACCTGCGGCGTATCCTGACCCCGTGCGATGGCGATGACCATGTCAAGATTACGCTGACCGGCGAAAATGAGGTGGTGGCAGAGCTGGAGATCGGCAATGCCTTTGCCCTGCCCGAACCCTACTGCGCCGTCTACGGCGACCGCGGGGCGTTGCGCTATGGACAGGAGCAGCAGCAGATCGAGCTCAAGTATCTCGACCCGGCGTTCCACTGGCCGGCAATCGAGAGTGCGACGGTACGCGACGGTCCGGCCGGCGGTATGCACGCCGACCCCGTGCTGCCCTGGATCGAAGAGCAGCGTACCGTAGTGCCGGAGACCTCGATGTGGGAGCAGGTGGAGATCGAGATTGCAGCCCGACTCTATGCCGCCCTGCGCGGCACGACACCCTTTCCCGTCACGAGCGCCGAGGCGCTCGAGGTGATGCGAATCACGGAAATCGTCAAACAACAGAACAGTCAGTTCAACTGGGCCGGATAACCTCGGACTGGCAGTGAAAAAGATTAGAATCGGACAGATCGGCATCTCGCATGAACATGCGGCCGCCAAGATGGCGAGCTTGCGCCGTCTGTCGGATCGCTTTGAGGTGGTCGGAGTGGTCGATGATCGTCACTCGACTGCACCGCGTTTCATCAGCGACGACCTGCAGGCCTATGAGGGCCTCCGTTGGTTGACGGAGGCGGAACTGTTGGCGCTTGAGGGTCTGCAGGCCGTCATGGTAGAGACGGCCAATGCCGATCTGGTGCCGACGGCGTTGCGCTGCCTGGAACGTGGCGTGGCAATCCACATGGACAAACCGGGCGGTCATGATGCGGCGCTCTTCAAGCAGTTGCGTGAGGGATGCGCAGATCGGGGGATTCCTTTTCAGATGGGCTACATGTTCCGCCACAATCCGGCCATGTTGTGGTCTCTTAAAGCTGTGCGCGAAGGCTGGTTGGGGTCTGTTTTCAAGATCGAAGCCGATATGAATCACGACTACGGTGGCACCGCCTACCAGCAGTATCTCGGAGCGATGCAGGGCGGCGTCATGTTCAATCTCGGCTGCCACCTGATCGATCTGATCGTAGCCCTGCTGGGGCGCCCGGCGGCGGTAGTGCCGTTTTTGAAAAGTGCGCCCGGTGAGCAGGGCGCTTCGGCCAACAACTGTCTGGCGGTGCTGGAGTACCCGCAGGCTCTGGCAACCGTGACCGTCAGTAGCCGCGTTGTCGGCGGTCTGCCCAGGAGAGGCCTCAAGATATAGGGGTTGAGCATGAATCGTGGCAGAGAAAGTGATTATCTCGTGCAGATCAGGAGAGAGAGATGAGCAGAGCGCTTAATAAACGACGTTTTGGACGTACCGGCTGGAATGTAACCGAGCTGGGGTTGGGGTGTTACCAGTTGACCGGCGAGTTCAATGTGTCGCAGACTGAGGCGACTGCAATTTTTGATTTGGCCTTTCAGGCGGGTATCAACTACTTCGATACCGCCCCCATGTATGGCTTCGGGGAGAGCGAAGAGCTGCTGGGGCGCGCGCTGGCACGGCATGGACGTCAGGGGCGTTATATCAGCACCAAGATCGGTTTTCTGGATCGTACAGTGGTCCGCAATCTCGGGGAGGACGCCTATCGCAATGAGGCGGCGCTCGAGCGCGTGATCAGACACAGCATGTGGCTGCTGCGCCTTGATCACCTTGACGCCTTGTTGATCCATATACCATGCCTGTCAGCCTGGGGTATTGATGCGCGCACCGGCAATGCCCCGATTATGAACGTGCTGGAGCGTTTTAAAAAAGAGGGTTTGATCCGCGCCATCGGCATGGGGGGACGGGATTGCGACCTGATGTCTGACCTGATTGAGACGGATCGCTTCGACGTGGCGCTGGTAGCAGGCGGCTTGAGCCTGTTGCAGCAGCAGATGCGGCAGCGTCTGCTGCCGACGGCTGTCAGGCACGATGTCGGTATCGTCCTGGGCGGGGCCCTGCGGCATGGCACCGATGGCCTGATCAACATGGTGACCCAGGATCGCGGCCTGGCTCAACGGCTGATCGACCAACCGGCCAGGGAGGAGCATCCGCTGCTGGGACGCAGGTTGTTGCAGCTCTACGATCTCTCTGATGAGACCGGGCTCGGCCTGGTAGAGTTGGCGTTGCGCTACATTGTCGGGATGGAGGCGATCCACACCCATGTCTGCGGTGCCCGCGAGGTCGCCCACCTGCGGGCCAATATCGATCACGTTCTGAATGGGCCGCTACCGGCGGAAATAGTGGCAAGAATCGACGCGATTGCGACACTTAATTAGGGAGAGTCAATGAAGGCAGTTGTAATTACAGAAGAAAAATCACTGCAGTGGCGTGAGGTGCCTGAGCCGGTTGTCAAGCCGGGCGAGGTGTTGCTCGAGATTCACGCTACCGCCATCAACCGGGCTGACCTGCTGCAACGTGCCGGCAACTACCCGCCGCCACCCGGCTGGCCGGAGTGGCCCGGTCTGGAGGCTGCCGGAATCGTACTGGAGGCTCCCGGGGGGTGTCGCTGGCGTCCCGGCGACCGCGTCTGTGCGTTGCTGGGTGGCGGCGGCTATGCCGAACGGATAGCGTTGCCACCGGAGCTGCTGCTGCCGGTACCGCAGGGGCTTTCACTGGTCGAGGCGGCGGCGCTGCCGGAGGTCTTTGCAACAGCCTGGCTCAATCTCTGCATCGAAGCCCGACTCAAACCGGGCGAGCGGGTCTTTATCCAGGCGGGAGCCAGTGGTGTCGGCATGGCGGCGATTCAGCTCGCCAAAGAGCTGGGTGCCAGTGTCGTTACCAGCGTCAGCTCGCCGGCGAAGGAGCGCTTTGTCACTGCGCTGGGGGCTGATCTCGTCATTAATCGCAAGCGCGACTCGATCGCCGCCGTCCTGGCCCGGCATCCGGTTGATGTGGCGCTTGATTGTGTCGCGGGGCCGCAGTTGGGCGCTGCGCTGGAGACGATGGCGGCGGGTGGCCGCTGGGTGGTGATCGCCACACTGGGCGGAGCGGTGAGCGAACTCGATATCAACACCTTTTTCCGGCGTGGCATCAGGCTGATCGGCAGTACGCTGCGTAGTCGGCCCCTGGAGGTGAAGGCGCGTGTTCTGGCAGAACTGGAAAAAGAGATCTGGCCTGCGATCGCTGCCGGCCGGATCAAGGTAGCACTGCACGAGGTGTTGCCGCTCAGCGAGGCGGCGGCAGGACAGGCGATTCTGGAGCGTGCCGAAAATCTGGGTAAAGTGGTGCTGGTAACACCCGGAGGTGCAGCATGAGCGGAGCGGGAGCAGTGCGACCCCTATTCTCGCAGGAACGTTTCCCGGTATTGACCGGCATCTTTTCGGGAGAGACACCGGAGGCCTTGATCGCTGCGGCGCGTAACGCCGAGGCCGAGGGGGCCCGCGGTGTGGCGGCTCAACTTTGGAATCTGAAGCCGGAGTTCCGCACCGCAGAGGCGTTGCGGCGGGTGGTGGAGAGCATCTCGCTGCCGATGATGTTCACCTTCTATCGTAACGACAAGTGGTGTGCCAGCAGTGACGCGGAGCGACAGGAGCTCCTGTTGACAGCGGCGTCGGCCGGTGGTGCCATGATCGATGTCATGGGCGATCTCTACGACCCCTCGCCGCATGAGATCACATCTTGCAAAACCGCCATTGAGCGACAGATGGAGTTGATCGGGCAGATTCATGCGCGTGGAGCTGAAGTTGTCATCTCTTCACATACAGGGGCGGCGCGTAGCAGTGATGAGGTGGTGGAACACATGCAGGCGCTGGAGCAGCGGGGAGCCGATATGGTTAAAATCGTGACTCACGTCGCGACCACGGCTGAGCTGGCCGAGGCTTTCAAGACAACGATAGCGCTTCAAGAGAGTCTGCAGACTCCCTTCATCCACCTCTGCAGTGGCCCGTTAAGTCGTCCGCATCGTTTTATCGGCCCCACCTTGGGGGCAGCGATCTGCTTTGCCGTCTCCTGCTACAGCGCCGAACATCTCTATCCGCAGCCCACTATCAGAGCCATGAAGGCGGCGCTCGATGCCGTAAACTGGCGCCTGTAACGCACTCCTTGTGGGAGTGGTGAAGATCAGAGCAACGCTTCCATCACACTGTCGGCCACTTCACGGCCACGTGCGGTCAGACGCCAGCTACCACTCCGGCCGGGCACAGCTTCAGTAATGTTGTGTTGCTCCAGTTGTGACAGCCGTTTCTGCCAGGTGTCGGCTTGCGCTGCGAGAGCAGGCAGACGCTCACGCAATTCATCCGGCGTGAGACCGCTAGCGAGGCGCAGCTTAAAGAGCGTACGCTCAATCGCATCGTCTGCGGCGGTGAGAGTGTCGGACGATTCAACAGGTGGCAGTTTGTCGCTACGCAGGGCACTCTGCCAGGCCTCAAGGTTGGCGGCGTTGGTCCAGCGGCGCAGACCGATGCGCGAGGCGGCCGCAGGACCGAGGCCGAGGTAGTCGGCTCCCTGCCAGACAGCGAGGTTGTGGCGGCAGCGGTAGCCGGGGCGGGCGTAATTGGAGATTTCGTAGCGTTCAAAGCCCTCGGCTTGCAATAGCTCCTCAGCCAGGGCCAGGGCATCCAGTTGGGCCGCCGCATCGGGGAGCTGAAGGCCGGCTGCCACCTGGCGCTGCAGTCCGCTGCCGGGCTCTAGCATCAGGCCGTAGACGGATAGGTGGCGGCAGCCGCTGGCACAGGCACGTTGCAGTGTCTGACGCCACACCGAATCGGAGACACCGGGCAAGCCTGCAATCAGATCGAGCCCCAGATTGTCAAAGCCGAACGCTGCGGCTTGGGCTAAAGAGCGCTCAATGGCAGCGGCATCGTGGCCCCGCCCGATGCGGATCAAGGTGGCATCATCAAAGCTTTGTGCACCAAAACTGAGACGATTGACGCCGCTTGCACGCAGCAGTTGCAGCAACTCTCTATCGGTCGAGGCCGGATTGAGCTCAACCGTCCATTCGGCTGCTTTGTCGGTCAGACGACGTTCAGCCAGGCCCCGGGTCAGGGTGCGCAGTCCGCTGAGACCGAGCATGGCCGGCGTGCCACCACCGATATAGATCGTCTCGAGCGGGGTCAGCTCAGAGCTATGCAGCTCATACTCCCGCAAGAGCAGCGCAGCAAAATCGCGGTGCTCACCGTCATGCGCGACTACCGAATAGAGTGCACAATAGTGACATTTGGCGCTACAAAACGGGATGTGCAGGTAGAGATGGCCCGCTTGGCTGTTCCGTGGTAGGCCATGCTTCATAAGGAGTGTTGTGCAATACGGCCGGCCGTCAGCTTGATCAGGGGCGCCAGAGCCAGAAAGAGAGCCGCCGTGACAAAGAAGACAAGGCGCACGCCGCCCAACATCGCTACGCTACCGGCAATCGCACTGCAGGCAAACCAGCCGAGAGCCCTGAAGCTGGTGCCCCAGCCGAGAAAGAGCGCCCGTTTGTCGGCAGGAGCCGAGCGGGCCAGCCAGATCTGGAAGACGGGGTCGAGGCCGGCGGCAAAAAAGGCCATTGCCATACGGGCGCCGAAGAAGAGCGAGAGCGTGCGTGCCATAGCCAGCGGCAGGGTGGCGATGGAGGCCAGGATCGTGGCCCAGACACCCACACGGGCCGGTGTAAAGTGGTCGGCCAGGCGTCCCATCACCGTGCCGGCAATGATGCCGGAAATCGCCGAACCGCTCAGCACCACACTCGTCCACCAGGCGGCACGGGTGTTGCCGACGATCAGCTCCGTCATCTGCGGCACAAAGGGACGTTCAAACGACGAGACAAAGGCCGAAGCAGCCATCAGTCCCAGCAACAGCCAGACGCCGCCGAACTGAGGCAGCTTGAGATGCAACCCGAGCGTGGCCGCCTTCAGGCTGCGTGTGCGCACAAAGTTCTCGCGGGCACCGAAAAGGATCAGCAGTCCGGCGGCGGCCAGCATGGCGCCGCTGACGAGAAAGCCGATGGTATAGCCGTAGCGTTCCACCACCAGTGCGCCAAACATATAGCCGGCCAGGTGACCGCTGCCCACGGCCGAGGAGATAGTCCCCATGGCAAGGCCCATCCGCTTGGGGGGGGTGTTGCTGGCAATCAGGGTTTGGGAGGCCGAGACGGTGCCGGCAAAAATGCCGACCAGAAAGCGTAGCAGAACCAGCCAGACAACATTAGGGGCCAAAAGCGCCAGCGGCAGGAGGATGGCGGAGCCGAAGTTGGCCCGCAACACCATCATGCGGCGTCCATAGATGTCGGCGATAAAGCCCCAGAAAGGGGCAAAGAGGCCAAGTCCCAGGTGGCCGGAGGCTGCGAAGAGTCCGACCCAGAGGCTGCGTTCAGCCTCATTTATCACCCCCAGCCCATCCCGGATGTAGAAGGGGATAAAGGGCAGCGAGAAACCGAAACCGGCAATACTCAAAAACTGTGCAACTGAGACAAATAGAAGGTTGCGTTTCCAGTTAAGCGGTCTATCGCTCTCTCTTTTCACTCACGACGCCTGCTGCCACTATGCCTGTCGCTCCAGAAAAAGCGGCTTCAGGTGGCGTTCAAAGAGGTTGTAGGTGACATGTTCGCCGATGGTTGCGGCATGCGTCTTGAGGGCGGTGGTATACTCAGCACCCAGCTCAGCGGCAATCCGGAAGCTGATATGGATAAACTGCCGGAAGTCGGAGCTGAAGAGCGGGTTGGAGGGCTCATGTGCCAGTGCCCCGACAAACTCCTCGCTGCTCCACTTGGCGACCTCATCTACAGCCGGCAGACGCTCGCGCCTGATCGAGATGACGGTGGCATAAGGCACGCACAGGGCCTCATATTGCGGCAACGCCAGCCGGTAGATCTTCTTGGCCAGCTCCAGGGCCTCACCCCCGCTGGCCGCCAGACCGACGATCTCTTCGAGCCAGGAGGTGCCGGCTGTCTTGACGTGGACTCCGGCATCATGACGTTTGAGCGAGGCGGCAATGTGACGGTAGAGTGAGAATTTATCGCTGCCGGAGTGGACGCTCAGCTTCAGCGTTTCAGGGAGTCCGAAGCGTTTGATGGCATAGCGTATCACGCTGATGTCGGCATCAAACTCACGGGCAAAGGCGTCGGGATCGCCGATATAGTCGATTCCCTTGTGGAATTCGCCGGAAAACTTGGGTGCAATCGTCTGCAGCGGAATATGCTCTTCAGCCAGCCCCGCCAGGATAATCAGCAGCTCGACAGGCGTCTGGGGCGAGATAGTCTCGTCCATTGAGACTTCGGTAACGAAGGGCGCCGTCCGGCGGGCGGCGGCAATATGGCGGTAGAGGTTGCCTGCCGCCCGGATCGCCATCAGGTAGCGTTCAGCCACAGCCAGCAGCGTCTCCTGATCGATGGTTAGCATCTCCGACATGCCGGGCAACTGGTGCTTGCCGACCAGAGCGGCGTGACGCGCGGCAAAGGCAGCCGACTCCTCGGCCGGCACCGGTTTGCCGATCGCCTCGGCCACATCGAGGGTAAAGAAGTCGCATGGGGCCACAAACGACTCCACATTCTGCAGGTTGATATGGTCGGCATCGAGAAAATAGCCGCCAGTCCACTTCTCGGCCGCCACTGCCGCATCGGCCGCCTGACGGGTATCCAGCGGCTCAGTACCGATCAGCGAGTGCTCGCGGAACGACTTGTTCCAGACCGGCACTACTGTAACCCCCAACTCTTTGATGGCCTTGACGGCACGAATCTGGGCACGGGCCTGATGGCCGAAACGGTCGCCGACACCGATTGAATACTTGGCGAACTTGATCATGGTGCTACTCTCTCTACTTCTCTCTTAAGTGCCACGGCGCAGGCGGCCATGACAATGAAGCGCCATCTTAACGCATTGCGGCCCTGTTGGCAAACAGCCTACTCCAGCTTCTCGAGGGCGACCCCCTCAAACTGGTTGATCAGCGCGATCATCTGGCTGTCGTCGTCACCGGGATGCGTCTTGATGAAGAGCTTGACGTGCATTACATCGCCCTTGGCGCTACGCTCTGTCACGACCACGCTGTTGACCACCTTGTAGCCGCGCTCGTTGAGCGCGTCGGTTACCTTGACCAGATGTGAACCGGTCTGGGTAGTGAATTCGAGATTAACATACTTTGCCTTGACGTTACGCAGCAATTGAAAGAGTTCAAGCCCCATCAGGGCAAAGAAAGTCCCTGCAATTGCGACGACGTAGAGTCCGCCTCCTACAGCCATGCCGATCCCGGCCGCCACCCAGAGTCCGGCGGCGGTGGTCAGACCACGCACCGACTGATTCTGCATGATGATGGCGCCGGCCCCCAGGAAACCGATGCCGCTGACGATCTGCGCTGCCACACGGGCCACATCGGCATGTCTGGTACCCGGTATGTTCACTGCTCCCTGAAAGCCCCATTGCGAGACGATCATGATCAGCGCCGCTCCGAGAGTCACCAGAAAGTGGGTGCGCAAACCGGCCTCTTTGGCACGGAACTCACGCTCCAGACCGATAGCCGCTCCCAGCACGCTGGCCAGCAACAGGCGTAGTATAAAGGTGATCTCTTGCGACACCTCGTACTCCGTCAAGAGAGCCGGCCGGCGATCTCACTGCCAACCGGCTCTCCTTGAACTCAGATTCGCTTAGAACGCCTCGGCGAAGAGCTCGAAGTGGTCAACCGCATGGAGGCATGCGGGACAGAGCTTGGGCGCTTCGAGTCCCTCGTGGATGTAACCGCAGTTGCGGCAACGCCACTTGACGACTACCGGACGCTTGAAGACGATATTGTTCTCGATGTTGCTGACCAGCTTGAGATAGCGCGACTCATGATACTTTTCAGCGAGCAAGATCTTCTCGTACATCGTGGCAATATCGTTGAAGCCCTCTTCGCGCGCAATCTTGGCGAAGTTGGGATAGAGCTCGGTCCACTCCTCATTTTCGCCGGCCGCTGCCGCCTTGAGATTCTCAAGCGTTGAGCCGATCACGCCGGCCGGATAGGAGGCCTTGATCTCAACCATGCCGCCCTCCAGATATTTGAACATCCGCTTGGCATGCTCCTTCTCGTGGTCGGCCGTCTCCGTAAAGAGGTCGGCAATCTGCACGAAGCCCTCTTTTTTGGCTGCGCTGGCGAAGTAGTTGTAGCGCATGCGCGCCTGCGATTCACCCGCAAAGCTGGTTAATAGATTGATCTCAGTTCGAGTTCCTTTGATACTGGCCATGCCAAGTAATCCTTTCTGTGTCTGTTTTGTGGCGTCTCATTGGTGAGACGGCGGTCAAAGATGTTCTAGTTTACAACTATCCGGCAGAAAATACAACCATCATGCGTGAAATGGCTGCGCCTTGGCCATCAGGTAGCGCTCGGCCTCCAGCGACCACAAACCGTTATTGTCGGCGCAGATTTCAGCCAGGGCGGCATAGAGGGGGTCGTCTTTACCCAGCTCGGCGAAATCGTCGATAGCCGTCAACGGCAGCGAGATATGGGTATAGATCAACTTCTTGCCGCCAGGGATCGAGGGGAGGTTGATCGTGGCCGCCGCCGCAGCGTCGATGCCACCGATATGGGTGACCATGACGCCGGGGTCGACCTTCCCGGCGCTCATCAGCCGCAACGCATCGGCCAGATCATCCATGTTGCCACCCGAGGAGCCGACCACATGGTGACCCATGTAGTGGACATCGTAGAAGTTGAGCTTGGCCTTGAAGTTGGGGTCGGTCGGCCCGGCAAAAAAGTTGAGACAGCCGTTCAGCCCCATCAAAGCCGACGCCTGTTCAATCAGGGCCGCCGCTGGGGCATAGACAAAGAGGTCATCAAAGCCCCGGCTGCCGGGGGTCAGGGCTCTCAGCCTGGCGATGGGATCATCGCAGGCCGCCGTATTGACGTAGTGCAGTTCCACTCCCTGCGCCGCCGCTTGTGCCGGCGTGAAGATCGCGGCGGCCCGATCGAGACGCCCCTGGTCGATATCGGTTATCGCCAGAATACGGGGGCGCACGGTGCCATTGAGCGCCAGATCGATGGTGCCGAGCCCCATCGGCCCGGCCCCCGCCAGAATCGCCATAGCACCACCTGGCACCAGCCCCATCTCATGCACGTAGCTTCCCGGCTGGAAGTGATAGTTGGTCTTGAAGGCCCCCACAATGCAAGAGACCGGCTCCGCCAGCGACGCCTTGAAGTAGCCTTCGCCCTCATAAGGCAGCAGCGAATCACGCATCATCACATCGTTGGGAATGATCACATGGGTGGCATGTCCGCCGATAAAGGGGTAGGAGTACCCCGGTGCCATATGCTCCCGTCCGGGGATACTGAGCGCCGGCTGGATGGCAAAGGTCTGGCCTTCAGAGAACTGCGACGCCCACTTGGCACCCACCTTGAGAATCCGTCCGCAAAACTCATGCCCCAGGATAATCGGGTTTTCGGCACAATCCTTCGGCACACGCTTGTGTTGGCATCCCTGCAAGGCCGCCTTGTGATCAGACATACAGATGCCATTGGTAAAGACCTCGGCAAGAATCTCATCCTCGCCCAGCGGTGGTAACTCAAAGCGTTCGAGCCGCAAATCGTTCTGGCCATAAAGTCGTAGTGCTAAAGTCTGCATTAACCCTCTCCGGATTAGAGTGCGTAATAAAGGTTGGTTATGCCGGATAGTCTATCATAACCGCTGTGTAAATGACAGCCGTTTTACTAAACCTATATCAGGCTATCCCCCTTGTTTGCTTGCCGCAGCAATTTTGCTAACACCAAAACATAAGCAGAGATACGCCGTCCCTCTGATAATAAACAACAGCGCAACCAACAGACCAGCTAACCATTGTGCCCCATTCGAAAAACCAAACATCTTTGGCTTGCAAAACTGGCTACGAAAAGCACAAGCTCCACCAACGCCTTGAGCAGTGGCGCTGGCACTCCCGGCAAGAGAGGGATCAGGAGGCGCAGGGCAACGTATGAAGCTGAAATCATAACAATGCAGAGAGCTGCATATTTGCCCAGGGAGGCACCATACCAGCAGGTGTGGCACCGAAAGACATAGTATCGGTTAAGCAGGTAGTTGCAACAGGCCGACACAAGGCGGGCCACCACCGAGGCCCCTATCAGGCGTGGTACTCCTATGGCGGGCAATAGCCAGTAGAAAAGCAGTGTAAAGAGTGCCAAGTCCAATGCGGCAGAAGCGACGGCCGTGACAATAAAGCGCCCCATCTGGGCTACCACATTACGCAACAAGACGCGATAGATACGCCAGGAGTCGCGCAGCGGTGAGAAGTGTGAGCCCCTGTTGTCATCGAGATAGACAGTCTCAATCGGCACCTCGTGAAAAGGAGTCTTGCCACGGGCGGCCGCAATCAACATACTCGTCTCAAACTCATAACGATCATACTCAATGGACAGCAACTCTGCCATCATCTGGCGCGGGATACCACGCAGTCCCGTTTGCGTATCGCTGACCCTGACACCCGCCAACCTGAAGATGATACAACTGATTTTATTGCCCAGCCGGCTGCGTGCCGGAACGTTCTCCAAACTGAAGTCGCGTACCCCCAGCACCAGACAATCTGGATGCTGCAACAACGCCCCGGCCACAGCTTTGATATCCTCGGGGCGATGCTGTCCGTCACAATCGGCCGTCACAGCCCCCACACACTGCGGCAAATTCTTCAGACAGTAGCGCATGGCGCTCTTGAGCGCCGCCCCTTTGCCCCTGTTGACAGAATGACGAATCAAGACTACTTTTGGTATCTGCTCAGCCGCAGCAAACAACTCTGCTGTGCCAGGACTGCTCCCATCATCAACTACGATCAGCGGCCCAAACAGCTTCTCCTCTGACAATCGCTCAAGCAACTCCAGCATACGCTGCTCCGGTTGATAAGCCGGGATAATTATTGGCAGATCCACTTTACTATACTCTTTTGGCAGAAGGCGCAATTGCTGTTTCATGGCAAATTCTCCTAATTCACTCCAAATGTTCTTTCTCGTTGTCTTGAGCAACTGACTGCTTATCACGTACCTTATAAACAAAATGGAGCCTGCTACGCCCCAGGTACTCAGCCCAGGGTTCATGAATTTTCTTGTCTGACCACAGCAAATAGTCAACACCCAAAGCTCTAATTGCCCCCTCATCCAGTGACCATATGATGCAGTCACCCCTGTTGTGCAACAAGCTCGCATTGCATTTATACGGTTCGGCAATTGAGGCAAAGACATGGGCATAGCGATTCCATGTGGTTGCATACTCCATCTTCGGATCAACTCTCTGCCATAGCTCCTTGTTTGCGGTAAGTTGCACACCATTAAGACACCTAAAACCGTTAGCAATCAAAAATTGTGCCACAAATGAGTTGCTGCAAAGCCACAGGCCCTCACCATACTCTTCCTCGACAGAGTTGACAGTTTTTGTCAGCTCCTTGTCATAGAGAGGTGATATCCCTCTGGATATTGGATTTACCCTACTACCTGTTATGAGATAGATAATTAGTAAAGACCATAAAAAAAGGCGCCTTTTGCCCCGCATAATAGCGATTGTAAGCAGTCCAAGTAAAATTATGCCTATACATAGAATAACAACACCAACATGCAATTTATTACTTAGCACATAACTTCGAAATTGTGAGTTACCCTTTATTGCCATTGCTAGTGCCACATATGAGCATAAGAGGCCAACAAGAGTAGCAATTTTACTGCAGGCGAGTCTCTTTTTAAAAACAAGGTGTGCAATTTTAATAAATATAAGCAAAGAAACAAAACCAGCCACTACAGTAGCACGCTGGATTGGCACACGTGTAAACAGAAATGCCTTGGCAATCTTTTCTGGCCAGGGAAATAACATCCATGAGAACAGCATGAGTGCCCACACCAACAATACAACTGTAGGCTTTTCACTTTTAAAAAGAGATTTTCTGACATGGATTATACAAAGTGACATGGCTGCCATTGGCACAAAGAAAGCACTTATTCGGCATGAATTTTGATACGTTATAGGAACGTGTGGTGTCAAAAGTGATACTATTTTCCATGACATGAACTCAAGGTACATAGCTAAATTTCCTCCTGTGGAAATCCGGCTGCCTGGATATGAAGAGGTTGCTATTCGGTTTAATGTCTCACCATGTAGCGATAAAAAACAGAAAATTTCAGCAGCAAAAAAAAGTAGCGCCACAACCAAAATAATCCATGCCGTCCTATATTGTTTGCGCGCCGAACCCCGCAATGCCAACAAAACAAAATCTATCGCCAGACAGACTAATGCAACTCCATACAGATATTGGAAGGGCGGATAAAATATAAACACAAAAGAAGTCAACGAGACAACAAAACCGACGCCTGCCGCAAGTTTTAGTTTTACACAAGGCCATTTATACAGATAGTATAAAAAAACTAGCGTTGCAAAAAAAAAGAGATTCAAATAGGGTACAGTTGTTGTCCACCACTGAGTTGGCGCACCCAGTGTTACAGCTATGGCTGCCACCAGTGCCAATGGCTTGTCACCCGGCAACCAGATCAGGAAAAACTCCAAAGCAAACAGAAATCCTATGAGATAGCGCATCCACCAATTCCACGCTAACCCTCTTTCAATGCCGAACATAAAATAGCCCCAATTGGCGGCCTGCCCAATAACCGTCCAATTCCAGACTGGTGAAGGCGGAGTAGCAACAAACATATCCATGTCATAGCCGTTGCACTTATTATTTATTCGTGGAAAATAGTTTGAGTGCAAGCATTGCGCCATTACCAGAGGCACAGAGACAGCATATTCATCACTTCTTATGGTTCTGTTAATGCCAACAGTAGGGTAGTTATAGGCAGGCGTTACATCTTTGACCGTTTTATTCCAGGACTCAAGAGAGAAACCGTGCAGCTTACAAAGCACTAAACCGGCAAACAAGGCCCCACCCAACCACCAGCGCCATTTTAATAACCACGCAAAAAAAGGTGCAAGAGGCCTACAAATTTTAAATACTAAGCGCAACAGAATAGTCATGACATAGTGTTTGCAGCATAATGCTATTGCTACATGTTGATCTGGCAGCATGCGTCGTTTTCATTACGTTACACTTAGTAGCATCTACGTGATATGTTTAGCACGGCTGTCATCTCCTTAATCAAGCAACTCTGCCTTGATTTGCTCTAATGCAACATTGGCAGCGTTAGGATAGTTTATCATCACGCGCTCATGCCTGAACTTCTCACGTGCCCCGGCCAGTGGATCGTTGCCACCGATCACAACTTCATCGATAAAGCGCTCAATAGTGGAAGCGTCATATGCCAGATAGCACTGTTCCAGGCACTCTTGCCCAAAGGGGGTAAATTTGCTCTTTATGTCCCGTGGCGATTTAAGCATGTAGCAGCACGGCTTGCCGGTATAGAGGTATTCAACCAAGAAAGAGCCACAATCCTGAATAATGGCATCAGAGTCGACAAACTCCTGGAAGTAGTCACCCCCATCGCTCCACGTTACATTGCTGTAGCTACGCATACGCTCACACCACTCGGCAACACGTTCCTCACCCCAGAACTTTTCACGCGACAAGACTGGAAAGAGCGCCGGATGCGGGCGAAAAATAAAGTCTATATCCGGATAGCGTTCAGGCAACTCGATAAAGAGCTCCGCATAGCGCACAAAATTGGAGAGGCCCAGCACACGATTCACCCCACCATCAACTGAGTGATGCGGTGCGATCAAGATGCATTTCCGGCTACTCTCTCTACGTTGCTTCTCTGCCAACCCATCCATCTTGATATAGCCGGTCAGGACTCCATTGCTCCCTTTGAGAACCGAGTAGCGTTTGTACTCCTCCAGCACCGCCTCGTTCTCAAAAAAGGCCATCCAGAAATAGGCATAGGTATCCATGGCCATGACGTGTCGATCATAAATCGAACGGTAGTAACCGTAATTTACATGAATCGGTAAAAATGAACGCCCATAGGAGAAGCGTGGATTGTAGAAAAAATGGCTGTTGGCGTAGGGTGAGTTGTAGACAACCAAATCAGAATCCAGCGAGATATCGTACCAAGGCGTCACCTCATCTCCCGTCCAAGCCGGCAGTATCACAGCCTGTGGCAATTCAGCTTGCAATCTCTTTAATGCCCGTTCAGCCTGACTAGTATCGTTCACTAATGTAAGCTCGGTAATCACCACAATACGTGGAGCAAAGAGGGGATCCTGAACCATGGCTTCAAACAGAGGGCGTGACGGGAACATCGCTGATGAAGCCACCAGAAAAGTGACACGTATCGCTTCATCGTTTTTAATCCTGGCACCGACGATTGCAAGCTTGTTCTGAAAGGAAAGCTGGTGTTGGGTAAAATCAACTGCAGGAAGACACCTTGTCTTGATCCTGCACTTGAAGGCTTCCATCCGGTCTAAATAGTGTGGTAGCAAGTCGCAATAAAGGTCTGGATTCAGATGCTTTGCCACACGCAGTGCTTTGGCGGGAGACTCCGCATGAGGGCTCTCTCCGTACATTTTTATCTTTAGCAACGGCATGCCATACTTTAACATGGTTGTTGCTGGGCGGTTGGTAGGTACTGATTTGTGGGTCAGACAGAAATCATATGGGGTCAAAGATTCCCATTTAAAACCAGCCTGCTCAAGCAGTGGTGTCAATTTAAACTCATACTCAGCAATAACGTTTTCTCTTGCCGGTTCGGGTAACCGGCGAATATTATGCATAAAGTCGATAAAGACGTCCGAATTAAAAACATTGTGCCGGAATGCCAAAAAGAAAGATTGGAAGTGGAAGCTGGCCTTTTCAAGGTTGTTGTTACCCGTTGCAAACATTGCCAACCCCCAGAAGTCACACTTGCTACGGGACATTTTGTCAAAAACTCCTGTAAAGGGATGAAATGGCCCGTAACATGAGTCGTTGCAGAACACCAACTCATCGCTCTCCTCTAAAATGCCTTTTTGGACAGCCCACTCCCAGCCGCGTCGATATGAGCCAAAGTCATATTCACCATGCCGTGCCACAAGCATACAGGAGACCACGCCCTGCAACTTATTTTGTTCAGCCTTAAATAGAGGGTTATCTGTCACAAAGACAATGTTATCGCACACCTCCTTTAAGCCGCGCAAATAGTACAAAACATGTGGTTCAATCAGGCCGTTGCCTGAGTATGAGGCAAATACTGCGGTGCGCCTCTTTTTGGGGGGCTGTATGCCGAAATCGACGGTAAAAGCTGCCGTTCCTTCGGGGAAAGCAATCTCCTTCCCTGTTTCCAGTAACGAAACGAGACGCCCTGCACGCCTGCCATATCGCTCGTAGTGTAAAAGTGCCGGAATGCCAGCACGTGCCACATCTGGATTGAGGTAGAGGTACTCTTGCGCGCAAAAGTCACGTGATGGGTCACTGTGACAGCCGGTGAAAATATAGTGTACCAGAGCCGGCCAATATGTACCGGCCAAATTGGGCCGCTGTCGCAGGTACCAGGCTCCATCAAAGAGCCCAGAGCGCAACACTCTTGTCGCCGTTATGGCATGGCGCTTGATACCATTAAGTGTAAAGGCCCTTCGGCCCAACCAGCCAACAATCCCCGGTCTCTCAGCCCAACCAATCACTACAGCCCACCTCGCTTCAACTCTGCGCCATGATCGGCCTTGATTGCGGAAGATGAAACCTCAGGAGTACGCTCCAGATAGACCACCTCGCACCCCTCCTCTTTGAGAAAATCAAATTTGCCGCGCCAATCGTCACCGATAACAAAAGTTGAGATACCATATTTCTTTATATCGCTCCGTTTCTGCTCCCAGCTCTCCTCCGGAATAATCTCGTCAACATAGCGGATCGCCTCAAGGATCAATTTGCGCTGTTCATAGGTAAAGTAGGTGACTTTCCCCTTCGCAAGCTCGTTAAAGTCGTCGCTGGAGAGTGCGACGATCAGATAATCACCCAGCTCACGTGCCCGTCGCAGCAGATGCACATGTCCATAGTGAAACAGGTCAAATGTACCGTATGTGATAACTTTTCGCATGTTATCCCTCTCGCTTTTGAGTTGCCATGAAATCCGCAAGCGGCGTTTTAGCTCTGGCATAAAACGCCCTATGTCACCTGTTGCCACATTCGACATGTAAGATTTCCACTTGCGAGATCACGCTCTATAATACAAGAGTGTCAGCGACAAAGCAATAGAAGGTTCGTTGTTGACATTCTCCTCTGTTTTAACGATAATTTGAGACCTGATTACCTCATGTTCACACCACTTTTAAAATGGCTTGCCAACTCATTTCATAGTGCTACCGATGCCACTATTCAATGGGCATTAAGAGAGAAACGGCTTTCGGCACCACTGCTGCAGCGTTCCCTGCGTTATAGGCGGGTAAAAGAGATACTCCGCAAAGGCGACTCGCACGCCACACTCTCCTACCTTGAATACCTGATCGCTGAAAAGTTGGTTCGTAGAGAGCAGCTACCGCTATGGCTATCGCAACTTGAAACATTGCCCCTAAAGCCGCTTATTTCAATTGTTGTCCCGGTTTATAATACGCGGCCTCGTCTCCTGCATGCCTGCATCAAGAGCGTTACCGAACAACTCTACACCAACTGGGAGTTATGTCTGGTTGACGACGCCTCCACCTCGTATGCCACCAAACGTGTGTTACACCGCTACTATGGCTGCAATTCACGTATCCGTCTCCTGCAGCGCAAGATAAATGGCGGTATCTCGCGAGCCACCAATGATGGCATTGCCATGGCCGGTGGTGAGTTTGTCGCCCTGCTCGACCACGACGACATGCTTGGTGTTGATGCTCTCTTCCATGTGATCAAGGCACTCAACAACTCCCCCGACGCCGACCTGCTCTTCACCGATCAAGACAAGATCAGCGATTGGGGACGGCGTTCCAAGCCCTTCTTCAAGCCAGGCTGGTCACCCACCTATCTCAGGGAGTTGATGTACATCGGACACCTTCTGGTAATACACACCAAGCTCCTGCGTGAGACCGGTGGTTGTGATCCGGAGTTTGACGGTGTCCAAGATTTCGAGTTGACACTGCGTCTTAGTGAAAAAGCCCGCCAGATCATACATGTCCCGCGCATCGCCTATCATTGGCGTGCAACCCGTGGCTCGACAGTGCGCTCCTTCTCGGCAAAGCGCAATATCCCGCAACTCCAACAACGGGCTGTTCAGCGTCAACTCGATCGCCTTGCACTCCCCGGCATCGTCCTCCCTCTCGGCGACCGTCACCACCTGCACACCATACCTGATCCTGATACCCCGGCAGGGCTTGTCTCAGTAATTATTTGCAGCAAAGATGCTGGAGAGCTGGTCTCCCGCTGTCTCGACTCCCTCTTTGCGATTACACAAGATGCTGCCTTTGAGGTACTTGTCGGTGACAATGGAACAACCGATCCTGTGGCACTGGACGCCTTTTCCCGGCACCCAATCCGGCGTTTTGTGATGCCGGAGCCTTTTCATTTTGCCGCCTTCAACAATCGGCTTGTACGTGAAGCCAAGGGTGAATATCTGCTCTTTCTTAACAACGACACAGAGATCCTTCAGCCGGATTGGATCACCCAGATGCGCCTTCACGCCTCGCAACCCGATGTAGGTGCCGTTGGCACGCTACTATCCTATCCGGACAACACTGTCCAACACGCTGGCGTCGTGCTCGGGCCTCGTGGCACAGCCGATCACCTCTTCCGAAATTTTCCGGCAGATTCAGACTTTTACCATAATATCATCGGTTCTGCCCGTGAGGTCTCTGCTGTCACAGCGGCTTGCCTGCTTGTCACGACTTCGACCTTTTGTAAAGTAGGGGGATTTGATACAAGATTCCGGCATCACTACGAAGATGTCGATCTCTGCCTCAGATTGAGCCACGCTGGCTATCGCAATCGTTACATCGGCTCAGTTAAACTGATTCACCATGAATCCAAAACCCGGGGCGCCAACTACGACTATACCGACAGGATGCTGCTACTTGACCGGTGGGAGAGGTTGATTCGCCGAGGCGATCCCTACTCCAACCCCAACTTTAATGCCGACAGAAGCGATTTCAAGATGGGAATCGGGGGGTTGTTGCGTTGAATATCCTCTTCGTACTCTACACCCATCAGAATACGAACAGCGGTTTTCACGTTACCAGTTTGGCTCGTGAGCTCACCAAACTAGGGCACGACTGCGTTGTTGCCGTGCCGCCCAAAAAACTCCACCCCGGTGCCAGCGACTCTTGTCGGGTTCTAACCTTCCAAGAGGTTCAGACGGCCTGTGTCAACAACTCTCTCTTTCAAAATGGCGTTGGTATCGATATCTACCACGCCTGGACTCCACGTATGATTGTTGTGCAGCACCATAAAACCATTAAACATGCCATCACAGGCGCTACCTTTGTCCATCTGGAAGACAACGAGGATGAGATTGCCCAGGCGTTTCTTGGTGAGCATGCCTTTGTTCAGACGCGTATGGGTGGCGGTCCAAATCCCTTTCCGCCCGAACTGACCCACCCCCTCCATGGCCGTGCTTTTCTGGAGGCAGCAAGAGGTGTCACTGTAATTATCGACGCCTTGGCAGCGATGGTACCTGCAGGAGTACCCGTCTGCCGCATTTGGCCGGCAGCGGATGACCATATCTTTTTTCCACGAACCCAACCCGAGGCTCTCCGTGAGCGACTGAACGTTCCGCCTGGAACGACTCTTCTCGTCTACACCGGCAATGGCCATCCTGCCAACCGAGATGAAATCCGCAGTCTCTATCTGGCAGTGCATCTGCTCAACCGTGATGGCATTCCAACCCTGCTAATCCGCACCGGACACGACTACTTCCCCGCCACAACCGACTATCGCAAGTGGGCAGAGACGTATACCATCAACCTCGGTTTTGTAGATAATCGACATGAACTTGGGGAGCTGCTTGCGCTGGCAGACGTCTGCGTCCAACCGGGGGTCCCCGGCCCCTTTAACGACCTGCGATTTCCTAGCAAGCTGCCGGAGTTCTTCGCCAGCGCACGACCTGTCGTCTTGCCCAAAACAAACATCGGACTCGTGGTAAAAGATCGCGAAGAGGCATACGTACTCGACAATGCCGATGGCACAGCCATTGCCGAGGCCGTACGTACGATCATTGAAAACCCTGAGCTGTCAGAAAGACTGGCCCGGGGTGGTCGGGCATTCTACGAAGCAAATTTTTCGTGGCACCGCTCTGCCAAGACGCTGGAGGCATTCTACAACGCCCAGCTTTGACCATGACAATTATGCGCATCCCAGTGCATGGCGATAAGCCTCCACTGGCATGTCGGGGAGGATCAATCCAGTGCTACTGGCCAAAGCCTCGATAACCGGAACACCCAAACCCTCCATCATAGAGGCATGGATCGCCGTGCACCCAATGTAAACAACATTTCCCATATAGCTACTAGAGTACCTTGCAGAGGAAAAACACCCTGTTTGCCTCAAGCTGCTCTCTCGTTATTACTGAAAACTTTTTGGCAAGATGGGTTACAAACCACTGCTCAGAATACCAATCTGGCAGAGGTGGGGCTTTGCCTTCAAACCATAGCCCAAGGGGCATAAATTCAATTGCTAAAAACCTTTTGGATACTCTATGTAAAAAGGCAAAAAACTCATCCGCATCAATACTTTGACGTAAGAAAAGGTGGTGTGTCACCGCCAGGGCAATCACCAGATCGGCTGAGATGCGCCTCTCCAGAGGAATCGGGCCGACAGTAGGGTAGCATATGTTGACCATGCCGCAGGAAAGTCGATCAGCTACAACCAAATCAGTAGCATAATCGAGGCTGCGAGTAAAAGCTCGCTCAATGGCTTGAGAATCATAGTCAAGACAAAGTGCCCTGTTTTGAGGAAACGCCTCCAACATAAGAGTCGTAAAGAACCCCCCATTGCCCGCCATATCTACAGCCGTTGACCACTCTATCGTTTTGAGCAGCTCAATTATGCGCTTGAATCTCCCCTTTGCAGCTTTATCCTCATAATGTGTTTTGTGATAAATGCCCCACTCCGTTGTGTGTTTGGGTAAATTAAGCCCATCCACTTGTGCCTCTATCTCGTTCAATGAAGGATACTGCAAGGTTAGGTAACGCTGGGTGTTAAACTGGCGCTTTTGCAGTGGTGCAAATGGAAGCATGCAAAGGTTGCATAACACCTTAAGCCAATACTCCAAATCGCGGGGTTTACGAAACATTTTCAGGTTTTTAAAATAAAAAGGTGCCGTATTAATATCAGGAAATGGCTGAATTCTCCGTGGAAAACTATCAGATAAAATACGGTTTGCCAGATAAAAATCGCCTTTGCTCCAGATCAAAAGTGGTAGCAATCCGTTAAAAATGAGCTCTTTGTAAAATGGCCAGTCAAGCTTGGCTTTCCCTTTTCTGAAGCTCCCGAAATCTACATGCACCGGTCGGGAGCCGAAGAAAACCATATTCCAAAGGTGTCCGTCCTGCAAAAACCAGCCATGCTTGTCACATATTCTGCCTATTTCTATTAAGGTCAAGACAGCTTTTTTTAGCATTGAGAATGACCATTCTGAGCTGTATATTATAAAGTCCGCCTTTTCATGGCCGAGAACTAAAGAGTCTTCACTCTCCCTTTCGATCCAGGTGTCGGGGATAAGTTTTTTAGACCTTAACTCCAAAAAAAGAGGGGAGTGCAGCAACTCTAATGTTGTTTGACGCGCATCCACAAAGATTTTCCTGAAAACCTTATCGTCCACAATGAAGACAACACCGGTTCTATCGAGTTGATGGCGTATGGGGCGGAAATATTGATGGTCGTCCATTTTGCTAAAATTTTGCTCTCTACTCTACTGTCCAACTCTGCTGTATAAAGCTCAACCCTTTTGTCGCTGGTTGCTTTATCCAGTCGAAAGAAGGCAAGTCAAACGACTTGAAAACATAGGCATCCGTCACATGATCCAGCTTTTCATTTCCAGAAAAGAGGCATAGATTGCAAATGTGCTCCCCCGGACAGAAGAGAAAATCAGGGCTAAGCTTCACTTTAACGACTCCACTTGCGGGCAGGGACTTGGATAGAGCGCTGGAGCACGCGGAATCAAGGTAGGTGATCAGTTCACCTGATGCCTTGCGGATACTCAGAAGAATTCGGGGATTTTTCCAAGAGGGAAGAGTGGATTCGTATGTTATATCTATGCTCCATCCTCTCCTTTGTGTCTCTAAAAAGACATTCAAACCTGTTGCCTTTACCTTGCCACTTCCGGCTCTGTCTCTGCGCTCAGAAAGCTTTATGCCCGATGAGTTTTCTAACATTGCTTCCATGTAGCTGTCGACTACTGTGTCCATATCGTCAGCCGATTTTATCGTGCCGTTTTCCAGCCATACACAGCGAGAGCAGAGGGATTTAATCGCCGACATATTATGACTGACGAAGATAATAGTACGACCGCCACTGGCAATCTCTCCCATCTTGCCCAGACACTTTTTCTGGAAAGCAGCATCGCCTACAGCCAAGACCTCATCGACCAGCAACACTTCCGGCTCAAGATGAGCCGCAACAGCAAAGGCCAGGCGCACGTACATGCCGGAGGAGTAGCGCTTAACGGGAGTATCGAGGAACTTCTCGACACCGGAGAAGTCGACAATCTCATCAAACTTGGCCTCAATCTCGTGGCGACGCATCCCCAGAATGGTGCCGTTCATGTAGATGTTTTCGCGCCCCGTCAACTCGGGATGAAAACCGGTGCCGACTTCGAGCAGCGATCCGACACGCCCCCGGATCACAGCGCGTCCCTGCGTCGGCTCGGTGATACGTGTCAAAATCTTTAATAAAGTCGACTTGCCGGCCCCGTTGCCACCGATCAAGCCCACCACCTCACCCTCGGCTACTGAAAAACTGACATCGTTAAGCGCCCAAAACTCATCCTGGCGGCCGTACGACTGCTGATTGAGCTTGCCCAGATATTGGAACGGATCCCGGCCGCGCATCCGCTGCCATTGGTAGATAAGCTCATCGCGCAGGGTGCGCCGACTGATCACCCCCAAGCGGTAGCATTTTGATATGCCCTCAATCTCGATCATGGCGCTCATACTACACCGTATCTACAAAGTTGCGTTGCACCCGGTTGAAAAGAATCAAACCGCTGCAAAAGACGATAACGGCCACCACCACTCCCTGTCCCAGTGTGGCAAGTCTGATACTGCTGATGCCGGTGAAGAGAAAGCGATTGAGCTCTACGGCCACAGTCAGCGGATTGAGCCACAGGAAAGCCTTGTAGATCGGTTCAATGACACTCGAGGCGGGATAGACGATCGGGGTGACATACATCCAGATCTGCAAAATAAATGGCAATGCCACCCGCATGTCGCGGTACTTCGTCGTCAAGGCAGCCACCCACAGGCCAAAGCCGACTCCCACCAATGCCGTATAGGCCACCAATAGTGGCAATAGCAGCAGCCACCAGCTTGGCTGCAAGGCGGCACCCTTGGAGTAGAAGTTAAGATAGATCACGACAAAGATCAATAAATTCATCAGAAAGTGGGCCAAATTGGAGACTACCGCCGAAAAGGGGATGATTAACCGCGGGAAATAGACTTTGGAGAGTAGCCCCGCGTTGCCTATTAATGAGTTGCCGCTTTGACTGATGACGGCAGTGAAGTAGTTCCAGATGATCGTGCCACTCATATAGAATACAAAGTGCGGTATGCCGTCGGTCGATAGCTTGGCCACGCGCCCGAAAATCACGGTAAAAACGCTGGCTGTAATCACCGGTTGAATCACGAACCACAAGGGTCCCAGTAGCGTCTGTTTATAGGTAACCGTGATATCTCGTTTCGCCAGCAGCAACAGCAGATCGCGATAGGCAGCAATCTCGCGCCAGTTGATCCTGAAGTACGATTTTGTTGGTTCAATGACTGTTTCCATGAGCAGTGTCAGTAAACCAAATTAGCGGGGCAAAATCAATACTCGACTATTTTTGATCGTTGTTCTCCAAGGAAAGTGTGATTTCAAGAATCTAAAATCGCGAATTGAGAAAGCCACCTTGTCCACAACCGGAGAGTGTGGTAAAACATGAGCGATGCAATGCGAGATCGTATTTCAGGTTACACAACAGGCCGATGGCGGATACACCGCCGAGGCACTGGGTGAGGGTGTTTTCACCCCAGGCATTGACTTGGGACGATCTTTGTACCAATGCTCGTGAAAGAGCAACCTCCAGCCAATAGTTTTGTTCCGCATCGACACCAGGAAAAGTAACCCCGGCGGCGGCGACGCCATCGAGCAACAGCCTCTCCTCACCGGTCAGGTCGTCGTAGAGGTTGACCACCAGCGGTGCTGTACCATACTGCAACGGGAAGGTCGTGCCATCCCCTACAACCTCAATGGTAGCCGCAACCGTTGCGGCTGCGCTGCCGCTGGCATGGTACTGCTATCCAGCAGCAGGGAGAGCCGTAGCATCATCGGCAACAAATGCCACGCCCGCTCTCTCCACAACCGCTACAACATGCGCCAGCTCCGGCAAATTGTCGCAACTCGCTGCGGCGCTCTAACTGTTTGTCCCGACCAGCGGCACGTAGTAGGCGATGCCTTCATAGCTCCAGTCGCGCTGTAACGTGCGATGCCATAACGCGCTTTGGTTAATGAGAAATCCCCCCACAAACTCGGCGGAAAATGCTTTGGCACTTTTCCTCGCTTACCGACAAGTTCGTAGCCCATTATGAACACGGCAATTATCCACAGCGCGGCGGGATCGACTAAGTGAATCGACTAAGCGCAGCCGACTAAGCGCAGTTCCACTCGGGGAGAGCAAACTCTACCACCTCACCACCGGACGCATCATCAAATTACCGTGCGGTTAGGCGGCAAGTAAGCTCCTTAAAGAATGATTCGGACCACAGCGAAAGTTCGCGCGTATCCCGCAGGAAGGGGCGCACCTCGTCAGCGGCTGCCGTGAGGTCGACCGTCTCAAATCGCGCGTACAGCAGAGTTTGTAGAGCTTCTAGGCTCAGGTTGCCGATTGCACTATTCCCACTTTGCCTAATTCTGGCTTCCAGATGCTGAAGATTGACTGGCACACGACGCCCTACGAACCAGACAAAATCGTAGAAGTCACGTCCCTTGACGCGGTGCTTCCACCCCCGGTAAAGAAGAGCGTGCAGCTTGCCCGCAAAAAGACTGGGAAGGTCGTACAACCGCACCTGAAAAGGTGTCGGCATGAGGTGGGTTCTTACCTCGGTTCCGGCAAAGGGCGGAGGAATGGTGTCCAGCTCAAGCTTGATCGTAAGCTTCTGGTTGGACAAGAAGTGGCGACTCAGCTCCGCAGGTATGCCGACGTTCAACAGGTTGGTCTGCGTGTTCCCCTTCAAAAAGGCCGACTCGATCGCGGTTTGCTCTCCTGAAGATTTTGGCTCTGCCTGAAAAGAGAATCCCCACGCAGCCAGCTCCGTTTCCAGTGACGCAAGCGCGGCTTCGAGCCGCGTCTCGTCACTTGGACTTTCCAACGAGAAATCGAGATCTTCCGAGAAGCGATTGACACCATGGAAAATCCGCAACGCCGTTCCGCCATAAAACGCTGCTTGTTCGAAAAATCCGCTACGCCAGAAACCGAGCAGAGCGATTTCCTGCACGATCTCCCGTGTCGCATGTTCCCAGTCAAGTGGGGTTACAGGAACATAGGGGCGTAGCATGTCCTCAAGTGCCTTGTTCATATCGGGACTCCTCCATGTTTTTCAACGGTGCGCCAAAGCCAGCGCACGGCGGGCCGGCCGTATTGCTCGGCGCATGCGGCTAGAATCACGGAATCGAACGGGTGCTCCATGTTTAGTCGCATCAGCGCCACCCATCGCCTGACATCCGCCATCGAACGCATCTGCGGCTCAAGCGCAATGCGATCACAGAGTGCCTTGGTGGGCGAGGCGATCAAGAACGGGATACCGCCCTCGGTGATGCGTTCTATGCCGAGGGCGTAGACCTTCTGCGGTACGTTGCGGTATCGATAGCGACCAAAAGTGTTCTGATACTCCTTAGCCCTTTTGAGAGTTGCGGACGTGATCTCGGGCACGGCCTCGGGTATCAGCCCGTGAAAAGAGAGTGCAGTATCGAAACTGACATAGGAAGGGCCGTAGATACTCGCCGCAAGGCAATAAGGATGGATGGCACGCCGCGTTGCGTAAAGTCCGCGCCGGAGCTGGAAAAGTTCCCCAGCGTGTATCATGCGGGCGATCTTCCCGCGCTTATCACTCACATTGCCAAGCCAATCCTTCATTCGAAGAGCATCAATTATCGGATCAGGTAAACAAGCATTTACGTTCATTTTGAGCATGATAGTTTTATTTTATACAACTATCAAGCACAAAACGTAATCGGTCAGTAATCGAGACGAGGAGTGTAACCCTCCAACCCGGCACATGCGCCGAGTACCAGTGCGTCGCAGAATCACCTCTTGCCCAACGCTACTCCACCTGGTGGCGCAGCCAGAGTGACAGAACGGGTGTACCATCCTCCTGCCAAGCGGCGATGCGGTACCAGCAGTTCCACTCGGGCAGCGTAAACTCCAGCACCTCGCCACCAGAGACATCCTCCAGCGTCTCGATCACGCCCAGCGTAGCTGAGTAGAACTCCACTGTAAGTGAGCCAACAACCGACGGTACGATTATACGCTCAACAGGGGCTCCGACACCCGTACCGGCTGTGGTCGTGGCCGTCAGCAGGTCAACATCCAGTGCGTCGGGCTGTGCCACTTGTCGTACAAAGCTACTGCGATGCAGCGCTACAGACGCACAATCAGCCTGGTCAGAGAGAGCGACCTCCAGCCAATAGTTTTGTTCCGGATTGATATCAGAAACCGTAACCCCGGCAGCAGCGACACCATCGAGCAACAGCCTCTCCTCGCCGGTCAGGTCGTTGTGTAGGGTCACTACTAGCGGTGCGGTGCAGTAGTGCAACGGGAAGGTCGTACCATCCTGCAACACCTCAGTGACTGCCGCAGCCATTGCGGATGTGCTGCCGCTGACATGGTACTGCTCGCCGGCAACAGGGAGAGCCATAGCATCGTCAGCAGCAAACACGATGTCCACTCTCTCCATAGCCCCCACAACATGCGCGAGCTCTGGGAAGTTGTCGCTACTCGCTGCGGCGCTCTGAGTGGTCGTTCCGACCAGTGGCACGTAGTAGGCGATGCCTTCGTAAGTCCAGTCACGTTGCAGGTTGGCGATGATGTTATCGCGCTCACCCACAGAAGTGGTATAGAAGTGGTGCTTGTAGCGATCCGACCAGAAGCGATGGACGGCAGTGCGACTCTCACCATCCGCTGGATAGACGTAGTAAGCGATACCTTCGTAGCTCCAGTCGCGTTGCAGGTTGGCCTTGATATGATCCTTCTCATTTTCCGAAATCGTAAAGAAGTGCCCGTTGTAACGACCAGACCAGAAGCGATAGAGCGGCACCGCACCTAAAACAGGCTCATTGAAGGCATAATAGGCGATACCCTCATAGCTCCAGTCATGCTGCAGATTGGCAATGATGTGATCCTTCTCCCCTTCAGAGATGGTGAAGAAGTGCCCGTTGTAGCGCGGCGACCAGAAGCGGTAGACGGCTGCTTCGCTGGTTGGCAGGGACATGGCGACACGAAAGCCGGTGTTGTTAATGCGGCGGGCAGGCGAACCGAAATAGCGGTGGGCAGAACGGCACCTCCGCGCATTAAAGCTCCAACACCCACCCCGTGCAATGCGGTCCGATCCCGACGCCATGCCAGCAGGATCGTTTACGCTGCCGGGATATGTCCCGTACCAATCGAGGCACCATTCGAATACGTTGCCGTGCATGTCGTAGAGTCCCCAGGCATTCGGCAGATAGCTCCCCGCCAGGGCTGTCCCCGCTGAGGGTGTGCTGCCCTGGCTGGAGCCCAAGCCACCATTATATTGGTATCGTCCTACCTCGCTCATGTTCGGGCACTCTTCATTGTCCGTCAGATTCTTTGCGCTGTTCAGTGAGGTGGTGGTACCCGCGCGGCAGGCATACTCCCACTGCCCCTCGGTCGGCAGGTCGAAGGTGGAAAGACCTGTCTTTGCCCGCAGTCTACCCATAAAGGAGTCCGCATGAACCTGGCGCGACTTAGGCCAGTTGGGCGTGATCTCACTGCTGTCAGGGTTTTCGCGAATATCGCAATAGCTGACCTGTTCTACCGGGCGCATCGGGTAGTGGTCGTTGTTATTAAAATAACTCGGCCGGTTGCCCATCACCAGTTCCCACTGCCTCTGCGTCACCTCGAAGACTCCCATGTAGAAATCCCTGCTCTGCGTAACGGGGTGCTGTGTTTCATGATTGAAACGCCCCAGCTCGTTATCCGGACTTCCCATGGCAAAACTTCCTGCCGTAATCTTGCGCATGACCAGCTTGTCGGTCTTGTATTCATCACTCCAGCCACCGAGGGGCACGGTATCAAGGTAGGTAACGGGATAGTCTGCGGCATCAGGACCATCTGAGAGATCAACGACCATGTATAGACCCTCCTCCGGTGGAAATCCGAAGTGGGCTGTCATCGTTACGTCCTGCGCCGGCATGGTCACTGTGGTGGAGGAACTGTCCGCGTCAAATAAAGTTCCTAAATCCGCCTCTTCGGGAGAGACCGTCCAACCTCTGAAGACCTGCCCGGCGGGCGCGGCGTCTGCCTCCACAATTATCTGAGTGCCCGCGGCGTACGCACCTCCGCCGCTGCCGTTGAGCACCGTCAAATCGTAAAGGCTGATTGGCAGGGTAACGGCAACGCGAAAGCCAGCCAGTCTGTCCCGGATGCCAGGCACGCCAACATCGCGAATTGCAGAACGGCAGTAATTCGCGGGACGCCCCGTTCCACCGCCCCGCAGCAATCGAAAAAGCCCTCCCCACGCACCATCTGGGTCTTCAGTATTACTTGTGCGTTCGCCGTACCAATCGAGACACCATTCGTAAACATTACCGTGCATGTCGTAGAGTCCCCAGACATTCGGCAGATAGCTCCCCGCCAAGGCTGTCCCCTCCAGGGGTGTGCTATCTTGGCTGGAGTCCGAACCTCCGTTATACCAATATCGCCCCACCTCCGACATGTTCGGGCATTCATATCCATCCGTCAAATTCTTGCCACTGTTCAGTGCCGTGGTCGTACCGGCGCGACAGGCATACTCCCACTGTGCCTCTGTCGGCAGATCGAATGTAGCAAGAGCCGTCTTTTCCCGCAGTCTGCCCATAAAGGAGTCCGCGTGAACCTGTTCTGATTGCGGCCAGTTCGGCGTGATCGGACTGTTATCCGGGTTCTCACGGATATCGTAGTAACTCACCTGCTCGACCGGGCGCGTCTGGTAGTGGTCGTTATTATTGAAGTTGCTCGGCCGGTTTTCCATCACCAGCTCCCACTGTCGCTGTGTCACCTCAAAGACCCCGATGTAGAAATCATGCGTCAGTGTTATCGGATACTGTTTCTCGTCATCAAAGCGCCCCAGCTCGCCCTCCGGGCTGCCGATGATAAAGGTGCCTGACGGGATCTTGCGCATGACCAGCTTGTCCGTCTTGTATTCATCACTCCAGCCGCCGACGGGCATGGCATCCAGGTAGGTTACGGGATAGTTCGTGGCATCAGGCCCCTCGGAGAGGTCAATCACCATATAAAGCCCCTCTTCCGGTTCGCCCAGCGGAGAATAGGCCGCCGTCTTGGGGTTGGGTCCTGCACCGCATGCAGCAAGCACACTCCATAAAATGAGCGACACTGCAAGCAGCAGACGCCCCTGCCGTTTATTACCCTGACAAAACCCAAGCACTTCAAACAAGCTTTTCATAATGCTATCTCCATAAGTCTGTCGCCTTCTTCATTACATCATCATTGAGTGCCATCGTCCAATGGAGGGCGAAGCACCTGATGAGCCGCTGGCGCGGAGTTTACACATGAAAAGAGACAGAGGTGAGTGACAACTCCCGCAAAATGGGGTAACATTGAACTGCAAACCGCAGGTCAACGGTCTCTTTTCTGAAACGTTAACTCTCATTTGGCTCATTCCTGTTCATGCTGATGGCGCAACCAGAGCGAGAGGGCGAGAGTACCATCCTCCTGCCGGGCGGTGATGCGATACCAGCAGTTCCATTCGGGCAGGAGAAACTCCAGCACCTCACCAGCGGTAACAGCATCCAGCGTCTCGATCACGCCCAGCGTAGCCGAGTAGAACTCGACTGTCAGCGGACCGACTGCCTGCGGCATGACAAGACGCTCAACGGGGTTGCCAACGCCTGTCCCCGCCGTGGGTATGGCCGTTAACAGATCGGCTTCCAGTGCGTCAGGCTCTGCCACTTGCCGTACAAAACTACTGTGGTGCAGCGTTACAGACGCACCATCAGCCGGGTCAGAGAGAGCGACCTCCAGCCAATAGCTTTGTTCCGGATTGATATCAGAAACAGTAACCCCGGCAGCGACACCATCGAGCAACAGCCTCTCCTCACCGGTCAGGCCGTTGTAGAGGTTGACTACCAGCGGCGCTGTGCCGTACTGCAACGGGAAGGTCGTACCACTCTCCAACACTTCAGCGGTTGCCGTAACCGTTGCAGTGGCGTTGCCATTGTCATGGTACTGCTCACTGACAGCAGGGAGAGGCGAAGCATCATCGATAGTAAACGCCATGCCGGTGGTCTCTGTAACAGCAACAACATGCGCCCGCTCCGGCAGGTTAGCATAATTCGCTGCAGTGGTCTGGCTGGTCGTTCCGACTACTGGCACGTAGTAGGCGATACCTTCATGGCTCCAGTCATACCACAGGGTAGCGATGATGTGATTCCGTTCAGACAGACTGGTCGTATAGAAGTGGTGCTTGTAGCGATCCGACCAGAAGCGGTAGAGCGGCACGGTTCCTGCCACCGCATCAGGGAAGGCGTAGTAAGCCACTCCTTCGTCATTCCAGTCGTACCACAAGTTGGCGATGATGTGGTTGCGCTCCGCCACATTAATCGTAAAGAAGTGACCTCTGTAGCGTGGCGACCAGAAGCGGTAAACCGGTACAGGGACTATCTCGTGTTGAGCTTGTGTTATTGTTACAGTTTGTGGACTATTTGCAGCCCCTGATGCGGCAACCTGAATAATTGCGGTACGCTGTATACCACCTGCAGGGTTGGGGTCATAATCAACAATTACACTTCTTGATGTATTATATAATTCAGTGCCACTGGAACTCGAAGCAATCCGAATCCAATCGCCTCCACTAATCACTGTTGCTGTCCAAGGCATACTGCCAGAGCCAACGTTAGCTATGCCAAAAGAGATATAACCAGCATTTATACCCACTAAATGTGTTATTGGGGAAACATGCAGGACCGCATCAAGCTCGCTTGGATAATAAATTGCCGACTTCACCTCGCTTACATTCATACCAGATTTGAAAGCTTTGGTCTTCAGCGTGCCAGGTACAGGTACGACAACGGCCCCCCCAGAGTTTACGCTTGCACTTGACTCAGTCGGCTCACTACCATTTGTCGTGTAGCGGATCGTCGCGCCCGCCGTGGCACAGGACACGGTTACATTTACACTACCGCCGGGATGAGACCCGCCATCGGGGTTGAAAGTAGGGGTGGCGACAGTGCCTGCCAAGGTGTAGGCAGCACTCTTCGTAGCACTTGGGTTCATGCCAGTTTTAAAAGCCTTGGCCTTCAGTGTGCCGGGCACTGGTACAATCACAGTACCGCCAGAGCTTACGCTAGAACTGGATTCTGTGGGCTCAGTTCCATTTGTGGTGTAGCGAATTGTTGCGCCCGCCGTGGCACTGGAAACGGTTACGTTAACCCCGCTTCCGGGATGAGCGCCCCCATCGGGGCTGAACGTGGGAGTTTCAACAGACGGATGCGGTATGACCGTATAACTTGCAGATCTGGCATTATTGTTTTCATTCTCTTCATCTGTGCTATCTGTACTGTCAATTAATGCCCAGAATGTTTTACTCCCTGTAGTATCCGGTGCATTGAACGATATTGGAAAGCTCTTGGTACTGCCTTTGCTGATCGGCCCTGCGTTAACGTAGCCCGTGGAATCAGAGTCATCTATTGGAGCACTTGTGCGATGCGACCACCAATCTAAATATCGTGCATTGCCATCGGCAGCACCCTGGTTCTTGACAACAATAGTCCCATTTACTGTATCGCCTGGATAGACAGTTGTTGGGCTTAAAGTTATGGACTGAATGACAAAATCAGGTAATGGATCAGGTAAGCCTGATACGGTAAAATTCCAGTCATTCAAATCATCACGCTGATTAGATGCCGTTATAAAGGAGGGTGCAAAAGATCCCCCTGCAGGATGACTGGCAGTTGCTCTTGATCTCCAGTCCCAAGTCATGTTTTTGGTGTAATACCCGTCACTATCCGTTATCGCCGAGCCATGACCATTTGAAAAACTGATCGTTACCCCGCCAACTCCATAACCATCTTGATTAGTAACTCTTCCCTTTACTTTGATATTCGACATTTTTGTGTATCGCACAAACAGACCGGGGTTTGGACTATATGGTCCCATACCACCAAAAACCAATGTAGCATCCCACATCGTACCTCGTAATCCGATTCCATGATTGGGGAAAACTTGGGGCTGATTGACCCACTGACGAACCATGTTCGCCACACCTGGCACTGAGTTAGAATCCCAAACTAAAATTGTGTTTGCAACCCCAGTTCTATTATATACAGAACTGATGGGTGCAAATGACCCTCCAAAATTGTTCCATGTTACTGTTGAACTATTCCAGCTACCATAGAGCTGAGCTAAGTTTACTCCAGCTCCTGGACTGGTATCTGAAATTTGAAACAGTGATAAAAGCACATAGTCAATCCGACTACCCTGTGGAATTGATGAGGTGTCGAAGCGCACCAAACCAATTGTGGTTTGATTGTTTTGAGATGCCCTTACATCGATCATTGAATAGTTGAAATGATTAAGGTCTGGGTATTGTTGAGTTATATACGTTCCTGCAACAGGTGGGCAATCGACCTCAATCGCTTCTGCCGGTCGGGTAAATGCCAAGCAGATTAGAAACCCTATAATCACATTGAAAAAACCTCTTTCTACGCCCTTTCGCCATCTCCCCGGTTGGAATCCAAACCACGACCTCGCTGCGCTGTTACTCTTGTTCATACCGCATCCTTTCTGTACCCTTGTTTGCCAAGGGAGGCTCTTGCAAAACCCAAAAGTTTCGTGCCAGCCAGCATGAGTTACGACTTGG
>CAZRGQ010000025.1:0-32346 GCA_964599645.1 uncultured Lentisphaerales bacterium
CGTTGCTGTTGGCACTCGCCACGATGTTGACAAACAGTTGGCTTGGGTAGATAAAATAGCCCTTGGTCTTGATGGCATCATCTTTGATCTCGGGGCTGATTACGCTATCGGCCAATACGGCATAAGAGAGGCTGTCATCACCACCTTCGATATATTGCGCAAAGTTTTCACTGATGAAGCGGTAGAAAAGGGCACCAAGCACATACTGTTTAAAGTCCCAGCCATCGACAGCTCCACGTACATCGTTGGCGATCTGCCAGATACGGCGTTGCAATTCGGCGCGTTGTTGCATGCTGGTCACAGTTGACTTCCTCTCAAATCGTTCATCTTCATCACAGCGGCAGGCTGTGCATTAAAACCAATAAGGATGATAAAAGTGTAGCAGAATGAGATACAGCCGACTATCTTTAAGTAGCTGTATACAGCACAACGGCGCTGGCGATCCTGCTAGGCCCGCGGATGGAAGTTGCGATGCATGGCGAGCAGCTTCTCAGAATCGACGTGGGTATAGAGCTGTGTTGTGGCAATATCGACGTGGCCCAGCATCTCCTGAATCGCCCGTAATTCGGCACCGCGTGCCAGCAGGTGTGTGGCGAAGCAGTGGCGTAACATGTGTGGATGGACATGCCCCCGGATTGCGGCTGCCAAGGCATACTCCTCGACCAGTTGCCAGACGCGTTGCCGCGTCAAGGCACGGCCGCGCTGTGATATCAGGAGCGTGTCGCTTTGGCGTCCCCGCAGGAGTTTGGGGCGCGCCTCAAGCAGATAGAGCTCTACCGCCGCTATGGCGGCTGCACCGACCGGCACCACCCGTTGCCGCCCGCCCTTGCCGAAACAGCGCAGGTACCCCGCCTCCAGTTGGAGATCTTCCAACCGCAGGGTGATCAACTCACTCACCCGCAGACCGGCGGCGTAGAGCAGCTCCAAGATGGCACGATTGCGGCGTTCCAATGGCGCACTCCCCTCGGCCGCCCCTATCAGGCGCGCCACCTCTTCCGTCCCAAGTGTGTGTGGCAGTCGCTGCCAGAGGCGTGGCGCCGCTACCACGGCAGCGACATTATCAAGCAGCAACCCCTCAGCCTGCAGCCAACCGAAAAAGACCTTCAGCGTTACGAGACGACGAGCCAGGGTGGTACCGGCCACTCCCCGCTTACGCTCCGATGTCAGGAAGTCGGTGATCTCCTCGCGTCGCACCGCCGCCGCACCGGCGACTCCCCGTCCCTCCAGAAAAAGGACAAAGCGACTCAGATCGTCGGCATAAGCGGCTCGGGTATTGGTAGCCAAACCACGGGTGAAGACCAGGTGATCGAGAAACTGGTCGACCTCCCCCCTCATGGCGCTGCCGCCGTTGCCGCCTCCTCGCCAGCAAAACGACACTCGGGTGGCAGCGCCTGGCGCGCCTCGGGCGAGGCCTTCAACTCATTGGCGTCGAAGCCGACGGCGATAATGGCGTGTTCGATATTTTTGTTGGCAATCACCATCGAGTCGTAGGTCAGGGTCAGTGTGCCGGTGGTATAATCGAAGACCGCCTTGTCAAGTTCCAGACCTTTAAGCGCCTTGAGCGCCTGGCGTACCCGTGTTTCACATGCTTCGTTGCGCACCTGCGGCAGATGGAACTCTACCGTGCGCATGTCGCTGCGACGACAGGCGCCGAGCAGCACCAGAGAGGTAACGAGGAGAGAGATGGTCAAACGCTTCATGCCGCCAGCTTAGCACATTGCCGGCTTACTCCTCAAGCATCGATCTTATTTCCCAAAATTGCGGAAGATTTTACGCTGCCACTTCACATGCGCTTCCTTTTGCACAGGTAGGGACGGCTCTCCGCAGCCGTCCGCGGCGGTCTCGGAGAGACACGCCCTACCTTGTGGCGACAGACCTGTCGCCACCTTCATTACATCAATAATTGAGTGCCATCGTCCAATGGAGGGCGAATCGCCTGATGAGCCGTCGGCGCAAGGGTTTGTGCATGAAAAGGGGCAGAGATGAGTGACAACTCCCGCAAAATTGGGTTATTTCTGGCTCCATTGGCCATCGCCATCCTGCACCCAGGTTCCTTTGGCTACCTGCTGTGCAATGGCACGGGCGCGCCGGGCACCAACCTGCGAAACCGGCGCACCGGTCTTGGTCGCAATCTCTTCATAGACCTGCTTGCGGTCGCCGTTCTCTTCGCTGATTGTCTTGCGCTCAGCTCCCGAAGCTCCGTCACGTGCTGTCAGGTAGCCGTCACGCCCCTCGCCGGCCTTGCCGGTGGCCAGCAGTGACCGCAAGGCCGGCTGGCGCTCTGCCATCCGCTTCTTGACCGCATCCAACGTCCCGGCTGTGGCAGCCAGTGTCATGACGGTTAATGCAACAACTGCAATCTGCCAGATACGACTCTTCATTCTTTCTCTCCTGCAAAGGCCTCATCCAAATCACCAAAGAAGTTGTCAAGCTCACGATCAACCTTCAAATTGATATCCATTGTAATATGGATCGGTTTGATCTCATGCTGTGTCTTGACCGAAAAACAGCCCGCCGGCAACAGCAGCGCCACCGCCAGCAGCAGTAACGGCAGATAGTGCCAAACTCGCTTCATCATCCTGACCTCTCTTCCCAATAATGCCAACCCACCGGAGTCGGCGCCTCTGATGACCATTAGACGACTCAATGCACCCCTTTATTCATGTGAATACCGAAGTTGAGCAGCGCCTCCAGCGGTCCGTTGATCCTGATGTCGAGATCAACCGGCGGCAAGCGTTTGTTGCCAGCCGGCTCACCCGCCACCTTGATCACCAGACGCGCCTCACGCGCCTGCATCGAGTCGAGGTCAAATCGCAGCACATTATAGTTTAAATCGGCCAAGGTGGCGATAATATCCCGCTGTACCTCTTTCGGCAACCCCGTCCGTGCGATGTAGTCGCGCAAAAAAGAGGTGTCAGAGAGTTGCAAGCGCCCCGTCTCGCCCGGCAGAGCGTAGAGAAACCCCTCTGAGAGCACCACACGGTCACCGCGAATACGGAGCGGGATGCGGCCGTAGAGACGTCCGGTGGCCGTGCCCTGCAACGGCTTGACCAGCGCCAACAACGCGCCGGCATCGAGCTGCTCGGCATAGAGGATCAGGTCGACATCGGGCTGCTCCAGATTTACCCGCACGGCGTAGAGGCGCAGCTTGCCGCCACACCAATCGACTTCACCCCGCTCTATCAGCAACTCGTTGCTGTCGAGACGCCACCGCACTTTGCCGCCATCAAACTTGAATCCGGCCAGGACGGCACTACGGAAGGTAGCCTCACCCGGCTGCAGGCGTGGCTCACCGTTGGCGCTAAACTTGCCGGCCACCCCCTCAATCTGGAACTCGATCGGCTGCTTGAGTGTCAGCATCCCCTCCTCCAGGGTCGCCATAGCGAGCCAGAGAGGCGGCTGCTGACGCATGTCGAAAGCGCCATCCACCATCACCCTGCCCCCTGCCAAACCGGGGGCTGCCACCTCCCAGCCGCCTGAGAGGGTGAACAGTCCGGCCACCGAGGCCATCCCGATGTTGCTTTGCTGCTCACACTCCTCTGCCTGTGTGAACGGTGTGATCGTCAGCTCATGTCCCATAAGCCGCGCCCGCTGCCATGCAAGCTGCGGCACCAGCGGGGCAAAGTACGGCAGTTGATTGGTGGCTGAGAACGAGAATTCAAAGGGCAGCGCCAAATTGGCCTCTTCGATGGAGACCTGCCGCTGCTGCAATCTGGCGCCAGCGGCCTGCACCAAGCCGCTGCAAGACCAGATGCGCTCCTCTTGCTCCGGCAGCCGGCTGCCGTCAAACTCCACTTTCAATCCCAGCCGCCCGCTGCTCCAACCCAGCTTCTCACCAGCCACCGGGACCACGCCGTGCAGCGGTGGCAACGTCAGTAGCAGCTCACCCGCCTCAGCGGTAGCTTTAAGATCGCAACGCACCTGTGGCACAACTCCACCATACCATGACCTTATGCCCGGCAGTGAGACCTGACCGGCCAGATGCCACCTGCTCCCCGGCGCAGGCGGCAATGAGATCGTCTGCTCTGCCCTCACCTCCAGCGTGGCATTGGTGGCCAACTGCGCCACCTCAGGGACAACGCCAACCAGTTGTGCCAGCTCCAGTGAGAGCGCCAGATGTTCCACCTCTCCGCCCGACTCAACGCTGCCCCGCCAGCCGGCGCCCAGCGCCAGATGGTCGCACACCACCCCTACTCCATCTTGCAACAGCGTTAGGACACCATCCGACTCCAGAGCTATCCTGGCCTCCACGCCGGTGGAATCGTCAACTGTTACCGCAGCCTCAAGCGCTACCACACCATCGATCAGCGGCAACTTCACATCGGGCTGCAGGCGCTGCAGCAGCCAGAGCAGATGGTGTTGGGATAGACGCGGCAGCGAGAGCGTTGCCGTGCCCCCGAACGGTTCAAGACCGAGACGTCCCTCAAGCGCCGCAGCCGCCGCCAGCAGATGCCCCTGCCAGTTGAGCCGGTAGGCAGTGCCATCTTCAGCTTCAAGCCGCAACATTCCGGTCAACAGCTCGGCGGCGTCGCCTTCAACCACACGCAGCTCGATTCTGATACCGGAAACCAGTGCCTCTCCCACCTGCCATACCGCCCCGCTGCTTCCGCCCGGCTGCGGCAACTCCAGTGTTGGCAGACCGGCGAGCGCCACCCGATTCGACTCCACCAGCAGCGTAGCCGTGAGCCCCGTCACCTGCAGCGCCGCAATACGCCGCCGACAGAGCCCCCAGGGAGTGTAGTACACTTCACAACGCTGCAACTGCGGCGCCCCGGCGTCCCCCCCCTCCAGAGAACAGCTCAGCCGCCGCAACGAGAGGTGGTGAATCCGGAGGCGCAGCGGTGCCAACTCCCGCAGCAGCGGCAGCCGCGCCACAATCCGTTCAGCACTCCAACTGCCCCAGCCTGCCGGAAAGGTAACCAGAGCCAGCAGCAGTAAGGCGAGGCTTAAAACAGGTCGCCAGCGCAGCTTCATCTCAAGGCAACTCCACAAGCTTGCAATACTCTCCTCCGGCCACCGGCCTTACGCCTCGTAGAGGTAGATCGGCTCCCCTGTCTCAATCACGACCTCTCCCTCCTGCAGCCTCTGGCACAACTCGGCTGATGTGCGGGCATAGGCGGGGTCGATCTCGATAGCGTGGCGCGGCACCCCCTGCGCATCACGCGGTATGGCGACACCGGCAGCCTCCAGCCAACCGGCCCACTTGAGCATCAGGTCACGCCGGCAACTGGCAGGTGAATCGGCTCCGGTCGCATTTTTGACAGGTGAGAACTCCTCACTTCTCTCAAAAGCGACGTTGATCACCCGCGCCGCCAGCGGCAGGAGATCGAAGATGAACTTCTCAAATTTGTAACCGTTGGGCTCCGTGGGCACCACGACTTCACCCGTTGGCAGAGAGACAGGTATCTTCTTGTGGGCGAGATGCAGCGGCAGCTCGACCTCGGCCATACGGCGCAGGAAATCGAGTTGGAAGAGGTGAATTGCCACACTGCCGTAACGATAGTAGAGCTCGCCGTCGCTGCCGCGCCGCTCCTTCTGCTCATTGGTAAACTCGATATACTCGACGATCTCGCAACGCCCCTCACGCTCGACTACCACCCCCAGCCCTTCGTATGGGTCGCGTTTGGCACACACCTTGACCGAAATATCGGCTGCCGCCTTGAGGTGCAGGCCGATAAAGGCCGGATCCGCCACCTCTACCAACGGGTTATCCACCTGGAAGTAGAAGAGCGTCTTGAGCCCCCGGCGGGTGGCATCGGCCAGACCACCGCTCGCCTTGAAGGCCGACAAGGTGCCGCCATGACCATCGGGACTCATAAAGAGCCTGCCGGGCGCATCGAGAATCAGACGCCCCTCGCCATCAAAGGCGGGCCACATCCCCTGTTTAAAGAAGAAGACATCGCCGGGTGCCAAACCGAACCAGTTATGGTCGGCAAAGGTGTCGCGTGTAGCCTGGTCGTTCCCCTCGCTCGTCATGATATAGAACGGGATGGCGGCGCCAAAGCGGCGCTGCAGGGCCAGCACCTTGCGGGCATGAAAATGGAAGAGCACGGCATTGCTTACCGGCCCGATCGGATAGGCTCCCTTGGGACCATCGAAGCCAAGCCGTGATCCCTGTCCCCCCGCCACCAGCAAGACTCCCACTTCGCCCCGCTGCAACGCCTCATTGCCGCAAAGGGTCGCCGCTGCCACCTCGGCAGCGCCGGGAGTTATGACGGCTGCCGGTTGCAATTCGCCGGAAGCCGCAGCCACCTCGTGCCGGGCGGCAAGCTGCTGTCGCAAACGTTCAATCTGGCTCCAATCGAGCGCGGCAAGCTGCGCCCGCAGGCGCTCCGCGCCAGCCTTGTCAAGCTGCGCCAGATGTTCCAGCAGATGCTCCTGCCCGGCTGCGATCAACCGCTGCTCAAGTTTTCCAATCTCCATGACGATCTCACAATTTTATGCTTGTTACAGAGTGCAACTTCAGGTTCAATAGAGCCAACAGGCCAGAGTGGCGGAATGGCAGACGCAGCGGACTTAAAATCCGCAGATGTGACCCATCATGGGGGTTCGACTCCCCCCTCTGGCACCACGTCCAAGGTAAAAGAGTATGGCAGAAGTTTGCCTAAAGTAAAGCATAACGGTGCCGCCTCACTTGGTGCGAGAGTCACGCAGTGAATCGGCAGCTCCGGCGGACAGAGCTCGCTTAGCACTTGGCGGCAGAGGCCGCACGGCGTGGCCGGCTGCTCCGCGCCGGCGGCAATTGCCAGCGCCACAAACTCCCGTTCACCGGCCGCCACCGCCTGGGTAAAGGCGACCCGCTCCGCACAGATCGTACCGCCATAAGAGGCGTTTTCGACGTTACAACCGCGATAGAGTTTGCCGCTTGCTGCCAGCAACGCCGCCCCTACCCTGTAGTTGGAGTAGGGCGCATAGGCCTGCAATGCCGCGTCACGGGCGGCGCTCTCGATAGCGCTCCACTCAATCATCACTGCCACTCCTCTGCTGTAATCCGCTGCAACACCAGCGGCAGCGCCTCCGGCGGCTCCTCTGCCAGCGTGATGGCCTCCAGCACTTCGCGAGCGGCCTGTTGCCACGCCTCCTCGTCGGCAGCATGGATACGGGCCAGCGGCATGCCGGGAGTCACCGCGCTGCCCCGCTCCACCAGCTCCGAGATACCGACGCCATGATCGACACTGTCACTCGCTACTTGCCTGCCGGCTCCCAACTTCAAGACGGTGCGCCCCAGGGCGTCGGCATCGAGATCGGCCACATAACCCGTCGCCGTGGCTTTCACCTCACGGCTGATCGCCGCCTGCGGCAGCTTGCTGCTCGCTTCAACCACTGCCACATCACCACCTTGCGCCGCCACCATACGGCAGAAGATTTCAAAAGCAGCGCCGCTATCCAATTTCTGCTCCAAAGCGCTGCGGGCCGCTGCATGGGTCTCAAAGGCTCCTGCCAGCAGCGCCATCTCGACCGTCAGCTCAATGGAGAGGTGGCGCACATCCGGTGGACCGCCCCCCTTGAGCGTGGCCACCGCCTCGGCCACCTCGACGCTGTTGCCGATGCTCCGTCCCAATGGCCGGTCCATATCGGTGATCAGGGCCGTCATGCGCCGGTGCAGCATGCTGCCGGTGCGCAAGAGCGAGCGCGCCAGCTCGCCGGCCTGCTCAAAGGTCTGCATAAAGGCCCCCCGCCCGCACTTGACATCGAAGACGATCGTCTCGGCGCCGGCTGCCAGCTTCTTCGACATGATACTGGCCGTAATCAGAGGGATGCTCGGCACCGTCCCGGTCACATCACGCAAGGCATAGAGCTTGCGGTCGGCCGGCGCCAGCCGCTCGCTCTGCCCGACCATGCAGCAGCCGACCTCACGCACCACCCGCCGCAGCTCGTCAAAGGAGAGATAGCAGTTGAAGCCGGGGATCGACTCCAGCTTGTCGAGTGTGCCACCTGTAATCCCCAAACCGCGCCCCGAAGTCATCGGCACGGCCAGGTCGACTGCCGCCGCCAGTGGTGCGATGATCAGCGAGAGCTTGTCGCCGATACCGCCCGTTGAGTGTTTGTCGACCGTCGGCAGCGGCCAGTCGGAGAAGTCGAGCACCTCGCCCGACAACATCATCGCCTCGGTCAAGGCGGCCGTCTCGGCCGGCGTCATGCCCCTGAAGTAGGTCGCCATGGCAAAGGCCGCCATCTGGTAGTCGGGCAGACTGCCCGCCGTGTAGTCCCGGATGAAGTCGGCAATTTCATCACGCGACAGCTCAAGGCCATCACGTTTCCGCTCAATTGTCCACTTACTGATCATTTTAACTCCTCAATCGCAGTTACCTTCCGAATCATAAACCCGTTGAAGGTGATACTCAGGTCGAGGCCCGGAAAACTGCTCTCACTGCAGAATCTGGCCACCGACTCCTCAAATTCGCTGTTTCTCTGCTCCATCAGTTCAACCTCAAATTCAAACATCTCAGTCTCATCATCGTCCGCTGCTTCATGGAGATCCTCGCCCCCCGGTGGCATGACAACCCAGAGCGCCTGCAACCAACCACGCCCCCCTCCAATGCCGCCAGCAGCTCCGCCCGCCGCCCGGCAGTGACATCGGCCGCCGAGGGTATCCCCGGCAACTCCTCCTCCGCCCGCCCTGTCAGGCGACCGGCCATACGCTGCTGCAATACCTCAGTCGCCAACACTGGCGCTCTCAACTTCAAGGCATAGCGATACCACCACTCTCTGTAGAAAGCGGGATTGCAGATGCGTTCGATCGCTATGAGCGTCTGACCGGCAACGGAGTAGCCCATGCCACCCCACCGTGTCATGCGTTCATCGGCCAGGAGTTCCTGCCAGGCTGCCGCATTCACACCACCAAGCAGCAGCTCTCTCCCTGCCGCACCCAGCGTCCCGGTGCTATTTTCAGAGATATCGACATAGACCAGCCCCGCCTTTGAGAGATAGGCCAGATTGGCCACTATCCGCAACCGCGCTGCCAGGTTGGTCGTTCCGACCGCCGCCTGCAACATGGCAACCAGCCCATTGGTCGCCGTCACCCGTGGCAACGTGTTGCGCACAAAGAGCTCATCCTGCTCTGAAAACTCCCCTGTCGTTGTCAGGCGCTTGATTGCCGCGTCGATATCCGGCTTGCTGGCCAGAGTACGCAGCGTCAATGCCTCGGATGCCAGCTCCTCCTCCCCGCTCCCGTCACTGTCCGGGCCTGGTGGGGGCAGCATTTCACGGCGCGTTGCCAGATAGCGCCCGACAAAGCCGGCCGCCGCCTCGCCACGCTTTGTGACATAGGTTTCGATAGCGTCGCTACCACTCCGATAGCGACCTGAACGTCTGCTGCTAAAGTGGCGGCTAAAGTGGCTGCCTTGCGGGAGCTTCACAACTGCGTTCTGCAGCAGGTTGGTTTCGATCAAGTCATAATAGGCCGCTGCCTCGCCCTCCAGCAGTCGCCGCAAGGCCGCCATCCGCTGCTCGTGGTCGCCATGTTCGAGATAGTACAACGCCTGTCGCTCCCACTCCAGCTCTCTGATGGCGCGCCACCGCTCCCCGGCTGCCGCTGCCACCGTCACCGGATCGGCCTCCACCGCATGGTGCAGCTCCTCCCGGCTGCAAAGCGCTTTGAGCAGGGCGCAGGCAATCTCGCCGCGGCTCTGCAGGCGATTCATCCTCCCATAGGCCTTGCGCACCTCGGCTTCGCTCTCCAGGCTCTCCTCCTCACCAGCGATAAAGCGGCCTTGACCGATATTGTGGCGCATGTAGCGGGTCAAGGTCTCATCCTCAGCCCCCGCCAGCTCATTTGCCCCGGCCTCGCTCCCCTGCTGCCAGGCAGCCACCGCCAGCAGGAAGAGGTATCCCGATCCTCGCAGACTCCGGCTGAAGAAGTCGTAACGCGCTGCCATGTTAAAGGGGTCAGCACCCGCTCTCGCCTGCTCCACCTGCCTCTGCTTGATGTAGACCAGCGCCTTGTCGAGATCGGCCTTGAGGTCGCACTCCTGCCACAGCGGTTGCGCCTCGTCATCGACCCTCGTCAGCTCCTCCTCCACCACCACTCCCTGTAATTTCATGAAGCTGGCTCTCCCCCCTGCCGCCGGCGTCGCCAGCCGCCATGCGTTCCCCTCCAGATCTACCGCATGAATCTCAAGGATATAGCTTTCGAGAAGTTCATCGGGTGCGCCGCTCTCCAACCGCCCGTAGCAGGCTCCTGCCAGCTCCGGCATCCCCAACGTCAGAAAGGCACCAAAACCCGCCTCATCAGTGGCAGCGTTGGCTGGAGCCGGCTCCGCGCCATGCAGCCTGCTGCCGGCCAGTCCCAGCCCTACGACCACTCCGGCCAGCATCAGAAGGCTCTTCAAACTCATGATCGCCCTGCTCCCCTGTTGAAAGTTGTTAAAACGCCAATACATTCGATAGCACTGTACAATAGTGCCAAGCGCAATGCAACTATTGCCCGGTTTATCGTGCGTGCCAAGGGCGATTTGCTACGATTTGCCCATCTGTCAAATTTGTGCTATGCTCTCGCTTTTTAATGGATAACCTTTGGCATTTGTCCAAGGCTGAAACGTGGAGATTGGATCGTATGACAATATCGACTCGCAAGTCGTTACTCTATCTGGCCGTCATGGCACTGGCCACCGTGGCATCTGCTGCTGAAGGGACGGCCGAGGCTGTGGCCGGACGCACACCGGGCGAGACCATCGCACTGGCAACGGCTGCCGCCCTCACCATGGCGGTGAGCGTGCTGGGGGCCGGTGCGGCTGTAGGACGTATTGGTTCGGCAGCCCTTGGTGCCGCAGCCGAAAAGCCCGACCTGCTGACGCGCAGCATCCTCTTTGTCGCCCTGGCCGAAGGGCTGGCAGTGCTGGGCTTTGCCATCGCCATCATGCTGGTGCAGAAGATCATCTGATTCGTGAAACTCTACTGCATCGCCGATGAGGATACCGTACGCGGCTTCCGCCTGGCGGGAGTAGCGGGAGAGAGCGTGGCCAATGCCGCTGAGGCCACCCATGCCCTGCAGCGCCAGGCTGCCGACCCCAACCTCGGTATCCTGATTATGACAGATGTGGTGGCTGCCGAGGTCCGTGAAATGGTAGATACGATCCGCATCGAACGTGAACAGCCGCTGATCGTCGAGATACCGGGACCGGAGGGTGCGATGGAGGGCCGCAAGACGCTGCGCCAGTTCGTACAGGAGGCGGTCGGCATCCAGGTTGGCATGGAGGAGGATTGAGGAAGATGGCCGAAATCCGTGATTCACAGGAGCTGCTGCGTGAAGAGATCATGGCCGACGCTGAACGTCAGGCGGCGCGCATCAAGCGTCGTGCCGAGCGCGAAGCACAGAAGATTCGTGACAGTGAAGGTGCCGCTGCAGCCGCCTTCCGCACCGAACATCTGGCGCAGGCCGAAACGACCGCCAGACAGCGTCGCGAGCTGCTGCTGGCCAAGGTGCCGGTTGAAATCCGCCGCCTGCGTGCCATCTCTGTTGAAGAGTCTCTCGAACAGGTTCGTACGGCGGTGCTGGAACGCCTGCAGCACGGGAAAACATCTCTGTCGCGCCGTCAACTGCTGCGCCTGATCGCCAAGCCGCTGGCCGCTATGGAGGGCGAAAACTTTGTCGTCCAGTTAAACAACCGTGAACGGAAGCTGCTCGGCGATGATTTTGCCGTGGAACTGGCACACTTAAGCGGCAAAGAGGGAGTTACGCTCACCTGGGGCAACCCATTGCCGGAGGCTGAAAGCGGCCCGGTAATAGCCGATCCAAGCGGCAAGCAACGCTGGGATAACCGATTGACATCGCGGCTGCAACGGATGTGGCCGGCGCTGCGTCGCGCCTTGGCGCAGCAGACGGGATTGGCACACCATATTGCTGTCGGAGAGGATGAGGCATGAAGCGGGTGCCACAAGAGAAGCAGCCACAAGTTACGCGCATTCGCGGTCCGATTGTCTCGGCCAGCGGCATGGAGAGCGCCCAGATGTACGAGGTGGTACATGTGGGCCATGAAGGCTTGATCGGCGAAGTGGTGCGCCTGGAGAGTGGCGAGGCCACGATTCAGGTCTATGAAGATACGACGATGCTGGCTCCCGGCGCACCGGTAACCTTGACGGGCGCCCCCCTCTCGGTGCTGTTGGGTCCGGGACTGATCGGCAACATCTACGACGGTATTCAACGCCCCCTGCCCGGCATCGAGGCGCAGAGCGGTGCCTGGATTGACCGCGGCGAGAAGGTTGATCCCCTTGACCTCAAGCGCCGCTGGCACTTTACGCCTCAGGCAGAGCCAGGCAGCACGGTAACAGCCGGCATGATACTCGGCACGGTGCAGGAGACGCAACTGATCGAGCATCGCATTATGGTGCCGCCCGGCATCAGCGGCCGGCTGGCCACCATCGCCGCCGCCGGGGAGTATACCCTGACCGAGCCGGTCGCGCTGGTCGAGACTGCCGACGGCAGCGCCGAGGTGGCTCTGATGCAACGCTGGCCGGTGCGGGTACCGCGTCCGATCAGAGAGCGGCTGCGCATCACCCAGCCCCTGGTTACGGGGCAGCGCATTATCGACACCCTCTTCCCGATCGGCAAGGGCGGCACAGCCGCCATTCCCGGCGGCTTCGGCACCGGCAAGACGATCACACAGCATCAACTGGCCAAATGGTCGGACGCCGATATTATCGTCTACGTAGGCTGCGGTGAGCGTGGCAACGAGATGACCGAGGTGCTGCGCGAGTTTCCCGAGATCATCGATCCCAAGAGCAACCGCCCGCTGATGGAGCGGACCATTCTGATCGCCAACACCTCCAATATGCCGGTAGCAGCACGCGAAGTCTCAATCTACACCGGCATCACCCTGGCTGAGTACTATCGCGACCAGGGACGCAGTGTTGCCGTCTTTGCCGACTCGACCAGCCGTTGGGCCGAGGCCCTGCGTGAGCTGGCAGCCCGCCTAGAAGAGATGCCGGCTGAAGAGGGCTTCCCTGCCACACTGCCGACGCGCCTAGCACAGTTTTACGAGCGCGCCGGCAGCACCATCAACCTCAACGACTCACATGGCGCCATCACCATCGTGGGTGCCGTCAGCCCTCCCGGCGGCGACTTCTCCGAGCCGGTGACGCAACATACCCAGCGCTTTATCCGCTGCTTCTGGGCTCTCGACTCCGAGCTGGCCAACGCACGCCACTACCCCTCGATCAACTGGCTGCGCTCCTACTCCGAGTATGTAGCGGATGTAACCGAGTGGTGGAGCGGCGAGGCACCCGACTGGCATCAGTTGCGTGAAGAGGCGATCAATATCCTGCAGCGTGAGGATCGCCTGCAACAGATCGTCAAACTCGTCGGCCCCGACGTCCTGCCCGATTCGCAGCGCCTGATCCTCTTTGTAGCCGAGATGCTCAAAGATGGTTTCCTGACGCAAAACGCCTTCGACGAGAAGGATATGTACTGTACACCGGCACGCCAGATGATGCTGTTGCGTCTGATCCTCGGGCTCTACCTCAAGGGACGCGACCTGATCCAGCGCGGCGCTCCCCTCCTCAAACTCCAGCAACTGCCGGTTGTGCCGCAGATCATGCGAGCCAAATCGACCTACAGCAACGAAGAGCTGGTAGAGCTGGCGCAACTGGAGGCCGACCTGACACGACAACTCGACGCCCTGGCACATGAATATCAGAAGTAGCAGCATGGAAGTAAAACGAGAGAGTGAGACCTCCTGGATCGATCACGGTCTTGAGCTTGGCGGCGCTTCACGCATCGATGGCCCGCTCCTGGTCGTGGAACGCGTTGGTACCGTGGGCTTTGATGAGGTCGCCGAGATCGTCGGCGAGGATGGGCGCACACGTCTGGGGCGGGTGCTTGATGTCTCCGAAAAACAGGTGGTATTGCAGGTGCTGGAGGGGACCACCGGCCTCTCAAACCGTGCCACCCGGACCCGTTTTATCGGTGAAAACTTCCGCCTGCCGGTCTCGTCCGACATGCTGGGGCGCGTCTTTGACGGCCTGGGACGGCCGCTCGATGGCGGGCCGCTGCCGCTCTCCGATGACCGGCGCGATATCAACGGCCGCCCGATCAACCCGACGGCGCGCCACTACCCGCGTGAGTTCATTCAGACCGGCATCTCGGCCGTCGACGGCATGAACTCTCTGGTGCGCGGCCAGAAGTTGCCGATCTTCTCCGGCAACGGGCTGCCGCACGACCGCGTCTCGGCGCAGATCGTACGCCAGGCGCAGTTGATCGATGCCAGCGTTGAATTTTCGATCGTCTTTGCCGCCATGGGGGTGAAGCACGACGTAGCAGAGTACTTTATCCGCAACTTCGAAGACTCCGGCGTGCTGGCGCGTGTCGTCATGTTCCTCTCGCTGGCCGATGCCCCCAGTGTCGAGCGCTTGCTGACGCCACGCATGGCCTTGACGATGGCCGAACACCTCGCCTTCGACTGCGGCCAGCATGTGCTGGTGCTGCTGACCGACATGACCAACTACTGCGAAAGCCTGCGTGAGGTGGGTACGGCGCGCGGCGAAATCCCGGGCCGCAAGGGCTACCCCGGCTACCTCTACTCAGACCTGGCCAGTCTCTACGAGCGGGCCGGGCGTATCGTAGGTGCGGACGGTTCGATTACCCAGATGCCGATTCTGACGATGCCCTCCGACGATATCAGCCACCCTGTGCCCGACCTGACAGGCTACATCACCGAGGGGCAGATCGTCCTGGAGCGCGACCTCTTTCACCGCGGCATCTATCCACCGATTGCCGGCCTGCCGAGCCTTTCGCGCCTGATGAAGGATGGTATCGGCAAAAACTATACCCGCGATGACCACGCCGCCCTTGCCAGCCAGATGTTTGCCTGCTATGCCCAGGTGAAGCGGGTGCGGGGACTGGCCGACGTCGTCGGCGCCGAAGAGCTGGGTGCCGCCGACAAACTCTATCTCAAGTTCGGCGATGCCTTTGAGCAGCGTTTTCTCAATCAGAGTGAAAATGAAAACCGCTCGATTGCCACCACGCTCGATATCGGCTGGGAGGTGCTCTCGATCCTGCCACGCGATGAACTGCACCGCGTCAACAACGAGCTGCTCGACCTCCACTACGGCCAGGGCGTTTCCGCCGCAGCCGCCGGTCGTGAGGAGCATCGTTAATGGCGCGACGGCTCAATATCGCCCCGACCAAGTCGAACCACCTGACGGTCAGCCGTCAGCTCGAATTTGCCCAGACCGGTTTTGACCTGCTCGAGCAGAAACGCCAGATTCTCGTCTATGAGTTGATGAGTCGCCTCGGTCGGGCACGCGATATCGAGCGGCGCGTCAACAACGCTTTTGGTCCGGCCCATGCGGCTTTGCGTGCAGCCGCCCTCGATACCGGCACGGCGGCTCTCGATGCCGCCACGCTGGCGGTGCGTCTGCGCCATGAACTGCAGATCGAAGAGCAGACGGTGATGGGCATCGCCCTGCCGCAAATCAGACTCAAGGCGGGTGCCGAAGAGGCTCAGTTCGGCTTTGGCGGCACCACCAGCCAGACGGACAGCGCCATGCGTCACTTCATCGAGACTCTGCCGCTGCTGGCACAACTGGCCGAAATCGAAAATGCCGTCCTGCGCCTGGCACGTGAACTGCGCAAGACCCAACGCCGCTGCAATGCCCTTTCACGAGTCTTCATGCCTGAGTATCGAGCCACAATCGACTACATTACCGCCAACCTGGAGGAGCGCGAAAGAGAGTCGTTTGTCACCCTGCGCATGATCAAGGATCGTCTCTCTCATGAGAGCAGCGAAGAGGCCAACAATGCATAAGAGACTAGGAGTCAACCATATCATGGTGCTGATGGACAGCACCGCCAGTGCCGCACGGGCTGTCGACTACGCCGCCATTCTGGCCAAGGCGTTGAAAGTCAAGTTGACGGCGCTCCACGTGACCGAGATCGAGACGCTACACCAGCTCCTCAGCGCCCAGGTTCTGACGGCTGACGAGATGGTGGAGTTTGAACACGGCTTGGCCGACAGTGCTGCGCGTCACCTCAATACGGCGCGTGAATTGGCCAGGGCGCATGGTGTTGCGATCGAGACAGTCAGCGTGAGCGGCAACAGCAGTGTGGTGGTACCGCAAGAGGTTGAAGCCCGCGGCATAGACCTGATCGTACTCGGTGCCTTTAATTCGAGCCAGGCACGCTTTGAACTCCTCTTCCGCCAGCGCCAACAGGTACTCGACCACGCTTCATGCCCTGTTCTGGTAGCACGCTAGCCAATCTGATATACTGTCGCTACGGAAACATGGCACTATGAACGGGATAACACGCACAGTATGGACCAGAGAGCTGACAGCCACCTTCAGATCGGGCTCCTACTATACCGGGATGGCAGCCTTCTGTGCCCTGACGGGAGCGCTCTTCTTTACCGCACTGCAGGCCGGTGAAGGCACCTTTTGGAGCTTGCCGGCGCTGTGGACACTGGCGGTAGCGCTGCCACTGCCGCTCTTTACCATCCTGCTAACGATCCCTCTCTTTGCCGGCGAGCGCGCTGCCGGCACACTGCCGCTACTGCTGATCCTGCCACTCTCACTGCGTCGCGTGGTGGTGGGCAAGTTTCTGGCCGCCTGGTGTGCCACCCTGATGGCGCTGGCCGGAGCTTTGGTGCCATGGTTGATCCTGACACATAACCTCGATGGCAAACTGCCACCGCTGGCTGCCCTCTGGCCGGCATGGCTGATGTTGGCCTTGCAGGCGGCCAGTTGGACCGGACTGGGAGTGTTGGCCTCAATTCTGGCGCGACGCCCCTGGTCGGCGGCGCTGGGAACCCTGCTGCTGGGCGGCGGGGGCGTCTTGATCTGGGCCGCACTGGCCAGGTTGCTGCTCGGCATGAAGCTACAGGCCCCCTCTTTTCCACTGCTGCTGGAGCTGCTCGATGCAGCGGTCGGACGTATTTCGCTGCAGAGCATCGTGCTGCACCTCTCGGTAACGTGGTGGAGCCTCTTTGTCGGCCTGCATGTGCTGGAGGGGCGACGGTGAATGAATAAGCGCCTCAACAAAAGTCATGGCTCCACTCCCTGGAAGCGCCTTGCGCTGCAGCGCTTGCACGGCCTGCACCGTCTGGCAGCCGTAGGACTGGCCTCTCTCTTGCTGATACTGCTCAATCTGCTGGCCGCAAAGTTTGATGTGCAGTGGCGTTTTGCTTCAGGAGAGTCGGCCGGGCTTTCAGAGCGGGCCGAGACGTTGCTGGCAACCACCAGCGGCAAAGTCGCGGTCAAAGTATTACTGCCCCGCAACCACCAGACATTTGAGCCGCTGCGCCAGTTGCTGGAAAACATGCGGGATGCCGCCGCAGAGAGCGGTGGTGCAGAGCTCGAACTCGAGTATGTAGACCCTCATCGCGACCTAGCACGGGCCGCCCTGCTGGCACAGCGTTACAATATTGAGGGGTGGCAGGTCCTTTTTGTGGCGGACGATAGAGTCGAGAAGGTGAGTCTCACCGAGATGGTCGAGGTGATCACCCCCAGAGAGGAGACAGTGGTACCGACAGCACCGCAACGGAGTCGCTTCCGTGGCGAGCAGCTCTGCGTCACAGCTCTGGCGCGGTTGGCACGTCCGCAACGACCGCAAATCTATGCCCTTGCCGGACATGGCGAGCGTGATTTCGACAACTACGACCCCATGACCGGCTACTCCGATTTGGCGCGTGAAATCCGCCGTGAGGGTTATCGTCTGCAGACGCTCTCTCTCAGTCGGGCCGGAGCTATTCCCGACGATTGCGACCTCTTGCTGGTGGCCGGCCCCCGCCATGCCCCCTTACCGGAAGAGCAGGCGCTGCTGGAGGCGTGGCTGGTTAAAGGTGGGCGGCTCTTGCTCCTGATCGACCGCTCCGGCCCGACTCCCAACGGTTGGGAAGGCATCATGCAGCGTCTGGGCCTCCGTTTTGCCAATCTGACGGCGGTGGGCGCACGTACCCTGGGCGGTTTTCATCTGGTGGTAGATCGCTTTGGCGACCACCCGATTGCGCGCGACCTGCAACGCAGCGCCGTCTACTTTGTCAATCCCCAGGTAATCGAGACGCTCAACAACAGCGAACGGGCCGCAACCGACCGTCCTCTGGCCGAGGTGGTGGTAGCGGCCCCTGCCAGTGCCTGGGGCGAATCCGATCCCGACACCCTGCCACGGCGCTACGATCCCGAGCACGACAGTCGCGGGCTCTTGCCGCTGGTGGTAGCTGTTGAACTCGGTGCGGGCATGGGTGCCGACGTCGGCTTGCGGGCCATGCGGGCCGTTGTTTTCGGCGACTCCAACTGCGGCATTAATTCCGTTTTGGCCGGCGGACGCACCGGCAACCGTGATCTGCTGCTCAATGCTATCAACTGGCTGGCAGAGAGCGGCTTGCCTTCGGCTACCTCCTTGATGGCCGAGGGTGAAGTGCTGCAACTGGGGATGTCGCGACGCCGCCAGATTCGCCACTTCATGCAGAGCGTGGTCTACTGGCCCCTGCTGGTGGCGCTAACAGGGTTAACTTTTGTCTTTGTCAGACAACGTTGAGGAGACGAGAGTGCCGCGTTTACGGACAACTATAATTCTGCTGCTGGCCTGCGTTGCCTGCGGGGCGCTCTTGCGGATTTTGCACCAGGCGGCACCGGGGCGGACACACGGGCTGGGTGAAAGCGGCATGCTCCTCTTTCCGGCACCACTGCGCGGTGTCAACCGGCTGGTAGTGGAACAGTCGGGCAAACGGATCGAGTTGCAGCGCAATGCCACCGGTTGGCAGATGTTGCGCCCGCGGGAGGCGCCTGCCAACCAACAGGCCGTACAGCGCCTGCTCGATCTGCTGGAAGCAGCTCCGCTGCGTGGCAGGATCACCCGTCATGAGATGGAACTGCGTGAGCTTACCCCGGCCGATTTCGGACTCTTGCAACCACAGGCCACTATTCTGGTCGCCGGTCCGGGCTACCGCAGCGAGCTATGGCTGGGCACAGCAACCAGCGCCAGCAACGAATTTTTCTGCGCCTTTGCCAGCGGCAACGAGGTGCTGCTGACCGACCGTACGATCCACGACGGTCTGCCACGCTCACCTCTGGCCTTGGGTGATGCACGCTTTTTCCGTGAAGATACCCGGCGCATCGGGGCGCTAGGAATCAGACGCACAGGGCAGCCCTACATCAAGCTGGCACAGGGCACCAGCGGGTGGTCGCTCACCCAACCGCTGGTATCGCGTGCCGATGCCGCTGCCGTGGCGGAGCTGCTGACGGAGCTGACAACCGTGCGTATCGAACAGTATCTCTGGCCGACAGCCAGAACCGCAATCGGTGATCGCGACGAGGGTGGTTTGCCAAGCGAGGGGCTGGAGTTGCAAATCTGGCTGGCGGGCGATCCGGTGGCACGGCACATCGTACTGCAGGGCGACGCTGCCGGAATACCGGGCTGTATCACCGCCATACCACCCGAAGGGGGCGGAGTGGTGGTCATCAGCAATGCCCTGCTGCAAGTGGCACAGCGCCCGCTTGAGACGTGGCGCGACAAACGTATCTGGACCTTGAATGAGAGCGAGGTAACTGCCCTCTCAGTCAGGGGTTGGGAGACGCCATGGGCGATGCAGCGCACCGCCGCCGGCCTCTGGGAAATGACGGCTCCCGTAACCGAGATTGCCGAGCGCGGAGCGGCCGAGGAGTTGCTGAATACCCTGCTCAGCCTGCAGGCCACAGCTTTCGGTTCGGTTCCACCGCTGCCAAACAGTGGCGATCATGAGTACGCCCGGCTTGAAGTTGTCACAGCAGCAGGCAGCCAGCGGCTCCTGCTGTATGACGAACCTACAACCAGCAACAACCTGATACGTCTGGCCTTTGAAGGCGATACGACGGCCTGGCTGGTGGCACGGTCGGCCTGGCTGGAAGTTGCTGAGCAACTGCGTTCGCCACTCTCGCTGCGCAATCGCACCATTCTGAGAATGCCGGCCGAAGCTCTAAGACGCATCACGGTACGGCGGGCAGCCGCCACCAACCGGCTGGAGATAATCCAGCGTGAGATGGGCGGTAATCAGTGGCGGGCGGTCGGAGCCGAACATAACGTCAACGCCGGCGGCGTCGATCTCTGGCTGGAAACATTGGCAGAGCTGCGCGCCGAGCGGGTCGAAACTCTGGCCCCCTTCGCCGCTGCCGCACCGTATGGCCTGGAGCCCCCCTGGCTGGAGGTCACACTTGATTTAACTGCCGAAGAGTCGCTGCGTCGCATTCTGCTGGTCGGTAAACTGACCGGGGAAGGTCGACGCTTTGCCGCCGTTAAGGGACATGATACCATCTATCTTCTGGCACCGGAGGTGTGGCAACGTTTTGAGCGCTCTCTCTGGCAGAGCGAAGGAGAGCCAACCGCACCGGGTCTTGAACCGGAGCTGGTGGCACCACAACCCTTGGAGAAGTTGTGAAGAGAGTCGGATTTGATAACGAGAAGTATCTGCGCGAGCAGACTGCTGAAATATTGGAACGTGCCAAGCGGTGCGGCAACAAGCTCTACCTTGAGTTTGGCGGCAAGTTGATGCTCGATATGCACGCCGCCCGTGTCCTGCCGGGTTACGATCCCAACGTTAAGCTACGCCTGCTGCAGGAGTTGCGTGAGCACGTAGATATCATACTTTGCATCCATGCCGGCGATATCGAACGCAAAAAAATTCGCGCCGACTTCGGCATCGCCTATGATGCCGATGCCCTGCGCATGATCGATGATCTGCGCAAATGGGAACTGCCGGTGAAAGCGGTGGTAATCACCCGCTATGACAGCCAACCGGCGGCGCGCCAGTTCAGGGATCGCCTGGAACGGCGTAATGTCAAGGTCTACTGTCACCGCAGCACCCGTGGCTACCCCACTGATGTGGAGACGATCGTCAGTGATGATGGCTACGGCGCCAATGAGTATATTGCCACCGATCATCCGATTGTGGTGGTAACAGGTCCCGGCCCCGGCAGCGGCAAACTGGCCACCTGTCTCAACCTGCTCTACTACGACCACCGTGCCGGACGCAGTGCCGGCTACGCCAAGTTCGAAACCTTCCCCATCTGGAACCTGCCGCTTAAACATCCGGTTAACATGGCATACGAAGCCGCGACGGCCGATCTGTGCGATGTGACGATGATCGATCCCTTCCACCTCGAAGCCTACGGCACTACGGCCACCAACTATAACCGCGACATCGCCGCCTTTCCACTGCTCAAGGCGATCTGGGAGCAGATTACCGACGACCCCTGCCCCTATCGCTCTCCTACCGATATGGGGGTAAACCGCGTCGGTTTTGGTATCTCCGACGAGCAAGTGGTGCGTCAGGCTGCCGCACAGGAGATTATACGCCGTTACTTCCGCAGCGCTTGCGAATATGCCCTCGGGGTGACCGAAAGAGCCACCGTGGCCCGGGTTGAACTCTTGATGAAAGACCTCAAACTCTCGCCCGAGGCGCGTACCACCGTACTTCCGGCACGTCAGGCGGCACGTGAAGGTTTTAAACAACAGAAGGGGAGCAACGGCATCTACTGCGGTGCCGCACTGGAGTTGCCCGATGGCCGTATCGTCACCGGCAAAAACTCAAGCCTGATGCATGCCGCCTCCAGCACCGTACTTAATGCCATCAAGCTGTTGGCCAGGATTCCCGACACCATCCACCTGTTGCCACCCGATGTGATCCAATCGATCGTACGCCTCAAGCGCGATATCCTGCAGGGCGCCAATCCGAGCCTTAACCTTGACGAAGTGTTGATAGCTTTGGCAATATCGTCGTCGATGAATCCTACGGCTCAGGCCGCGCTTGACCAACTTGCAGCCCTGCACGGTTGCGAGATGCACCTCTCGCATATTGCAACCCCCGGTGACGAAGCCGGTTTGCGCCGTATTGGTTTGCGTAGCACCTCTGATCCACGTTTTGCTTCGCCGTCCCTCTGTGCGGTGGAGACTTAGAGAGTCAATTTCATGATCAATAGAGTTTTAAACAGTCGGCAAATCGCCCGCCTTCTGGCCGCCCTGCTGGTGGCGGGTACCCTGTTGCTATATCTGGCCACACTCCATCCGGGGTTTGCCTCGGGCGAATCAGCCCGTCGCGTGACCATGGCGCTGGGTAGAGCCTCGTATACCGAAGAGGTTGTCAAGACACGTATGCCCCGGCTGCCGACCGGGATGCGGGGTGCGGCCGGTCAGGTTTCACTGCATGAGGTCGTCTGGTCGAGCTCCACGCAGCATCGCTTGTGGGGTGTAATCAGCCGCATCGTGTCACGGCTGCCACTGGGGTGCCTCTCCTGGCGCATGAACCTTCTCTCCGCCCTCTGCGGGTCTCTCGGAGTAGGACTCATCTTCGCCTTGGTGCGCTCGCTGGTGCTGCTCTTCTCTTTTTACGTCTCCGCCGTGCCGGCCCTGCGGCGCAAAACGGTCGCCAATCTGGCCGGGCTGGCCTCTGCCATGACACTCGCTACCGCGGTACCATACTGGCTTGCCGCGACACGCTCTCTGCCGCATACTTTTGATACCCTTATGCTGCTCTTGATGGGTTGGCTGATCCTGCGCGCCTTGATCAGACACCGCGAATGGCCGCTGATTATCTACGGCATCCTGCAGGGGCTCATGATCTTTGAAAGTGATATGGGCCTGCTGATGTTTCCGCTACTGCTCTTCTTTGCATTGCGCGCTATTCGTATGGGGGATATCGGCTACTCAGGCGGTATGGTGGCTATCATCAGCGGTCTCGCTCTTGGCACCTTTGCCTACCTGCTGCTCACCTGGCTCGGCAACCTGGGCACAACCACCGGCGGATCCCTCGCCCTCCCGCTGAACGATCTCGGCAACACCTTTAAATACTTCTGGAAGATGTTCTTCGGTGGCTGGCGTGGTGATGTCCTCTGGCGCATCATCTTCTGTTTTGCCGTCTTGCCGGCGCTGATTGTGATAGGCATGGCTATCTGGGGCGGTGCCGACACCCCCGGCTCCTCCAATGTCGTCTTGATACTGGTCCTTCTCGCTGCCATGACCGTGGCGCTGACAGGCAGTTCCATCTCGCTCTGGGGAGCGCATCGCCTCCTCAACACCCCGGCCTATCCCACGGTGGCTTTTGCGTTGGCCGCCTTGGTAATCGGTTTCATCACGGCTCAGGCCAGCATGATGGCCGGTGGCCGCCTCTTTCCGGAGGTAGGTCGCAGCCTCAGCCGCCCCCGTCCCCGCTCCGCAGAACCGGGTGCCACCAACCCGCCCCTGGGGCGCATGATTATCAGCTACCTGGCCGTCTTTTTACTGTCCGTCGGGCTCTTCAACTTGCGCGAGGTGCTCGACTGGCGCGACCCCCTCTCCTGCCGTGTGGCACGTGAGTCGGTCCGACGTTTCAAAGATGTCCGCTGGATTATCTCCGATGGCTCCCTCGATATGCTCACGCGCCTCTATGCCTCTCAGGCCGGCCTTACACTCAGCTTTATCACCGATAGCGACACCTTCTTCGAACTGCCGGCATCTGCCGGCGAACGTCTGCAACGCGATGCCACCTTCGCCGGGCTCGATATCAACATGCTGCAGGAGGCCACCAGAGGTTCCAATGCCGTCACCGTGGCCCAGGCTCTCGTCAGGCTGACGCCGGAGGCCGACAAACGCCTCCGCATCGCACAGAAGGCCGAACTCTGGGAACAGGCTGGCTATGTCGCCATACCAGATGTGATTGGCTATCGTGCAGCCCCCGGCGACACAGAAGTCGATTGGCTGGCACTGCAACAGGAACACTATGCCTTCTGGGACCACATCGAACTACTCCCCACTCTCGGCGACTACGCTCCCGGTTGGCTGCGCGGCGAACGGGCCCATATCCGGGCGCATCTCTCCGCGATCGGTTTGCGCCTGGCAGATGGTCTTGCCCGGTCCGGACATGCCTCGGCCGCTCACGAGACAGCCCGCCGCGCCAAACGGGTTGCTGAAGAGCCCCTCCCGACAGAGGCCGATATCTTCTATTGAGATGGCGACACACAACACTTTGCAACAACAGACGGAACAGAGAATGATACGTAAAGCCTTTCTGATGTCGGTCAACCCCGACTGCCATGCCGAATACGAACGCCGCCACTCTCCCATCTGGGAGGAGCTGGCCGCCACACTGCGCCAACACGGCGCACACAACTACTCGATCTTCCTCGATGCCCGTACCAACCAGCTCTTCGGCTACGTCGAAATCGAAGATGAAGAGCGCTGGGCGGCCGTAGCCAATACCGAAATCTGCCGCAAATGGTGGCGCTCAATGCGTGAACTGATGCCCTCCAACCCCGATGACAGTCCGGAGAGTCGCGAGCTGCGACAGCTCTTCCATCTCCCCTGAGAACTGCCATGCAAACCACCTGCTCCGTTACCAACCGTCCCAGCTACCGCGACCCGCAACGCCCGGAAGAGGAAAGGGTAGCCGACCTTCTGGCTCGCATGACTCTGGTCGAGAAGGCGATGCAGTTGCGCCTGGCCACCAAGCTCGATCCGGCCGAGCTGCACGATGCCCCCCCCGGAGCCACCTTGGAGTCGGCCTACGGTCACGGCTATGGCGCCTTCTATACCACCCACTCGATCGACCTGGCGCTCTTCAACCGTGTCCAACGTTTTCTGGTGGAAGAGACCCGCCTTGGCATTCCTGCCATCCTGATGGGCGAATCGCTCCACGGCTGCATGATCAATGGGGCCACCGTCTTTCCACAGGCCATCGGCCTCGGTGCCACCTGGAACAGCGACCTGATGAGTGAGGTCGCCACCACGATCGGACGTGAAGCTCACGCTGCCGGCCTGCGCCAAACCTACGCCCCCAACCTCGATCTGGCGCGTGATCCGCGTTGGGGCCGGGTCGAAGAGAATTATGGTGAAGACCCCTTCCTGACAGCGCAGCTAGGCGTCGCCTATATCCGCGCATTGCAGAGCCAGGGGGTAGCGGCCTCCCCCAAACACTACGTGGCGCACGGCACACCTGAGGGAGGTATCAACCTGGCACCGGTCCATGCCGGTGAACGCGAACTGCGCGAAACCTACCTGCCCCCCTTTGCCGCCGCCATCCAGCGCGGCAAAGCGATGTCGCTCATGCCGGCCTACAGCGAACTCGATGGCATTCCGATCCACGCCTCGCGCTTTCTGCTGACCGACCTCCTGCGCGATGAACTCGGCTTCGACGGCTTTACCGTCTCCGATTTCGGCGCCATCAACATGCTTGCCAGTTTTCACAAAACTGCCGCCACTCCGCTCGACGCCGGCCGTCAGGCCTTGTGGGCCGGTATCGACATGGAGGCACCCTCCCGCTTCGGCATGGGCGACAACCTGATCGCCGCTGTCGAGGCCGGCGAAATCCCGATCGAGTGGCTTGATGAGGCCGTCAGCCGCATCCTGCGCATCAAATTCCGCCTCGGCCTCTTTGAGGCTCCCTACGCCGAGATCGAGGCCACCAAACTCCTGCGCTCAGCCAACGCGGTCGATCTGGCGCGGCGCACGGCGCGGGAGTCGATCGTGCTGCTTAAAAATGAGGACGGACTGCTGCCGCTGGCAGCAGCGCCGGGCCGGGTGGCGCTGATCGGCCCCAATGCCAACTTTGCCCAGCTTGGCGACTACTCGCCACGCGCCGCCGCCACCTATGCCGTCACTCTGCTGCAAGCGCTCAACGAGCGCCTCGGCAGCGAAAATGTGATCCACGCCCCCGGCTGCTCGATCGCCGCCGGCAGCGATGCTCTCCTCAATGCGGCTGTCGCCGCTGCCGGGGAGGCCGATGTTGTGCTCCTCGCCCTCGGTGACAACAGCAACTTTCACGGCGGTATCGGCTGGGGCGATAGCCAGAGCGACGGCCCCGCAGCCATCACCTGTGGCGAAGGCTTTGACAGCTCCGATCTCCAACTGCCCGGCCGCCAGCAGGAGCTGCTGGAGGCCGTCGCCGCCACCGGCAAGCCCCTGATCCTGCTCTTGATGACCGGACGACCCTACGCCATCAGCTGGGCTACTGCCCATATTCCGGCCATTCTCCAGGTCTGGTACCCCGGTGAACAGGGCGGACATGCCATCTGTGATCTTCTCTTTGGTGATGTCAGCCCCTCCGGCCGCCTGCCGGTCTCCTTCCCGCAATCGGTCGGCCATCTCCCCTGCTACTACAACCACAAGGTTTCGGCGCGCGGCTTCTACAAGCGTCCCGGCAGCCCCGAACAGCCTGGCCGCGACTACGTCTTCTCCAGCCCGGCCCCCCTCTACCCCTTCGGCCACGGCCTCAGCTATACCACCTTTGACTATAGCAACCTCACGGCCACCCCCGCCGCCGTGGCGCCTGATGGTCGCGTGGAGATTGCAATTACCCTCACCAACAGCGGCAGCCGCAGTGGCGCTGAAGTGGTACAGCTCTACCTGACCGACCTCGTCTCGCGCATTACCCCCTTCGTCAAACGGTTGCGCGGTTTTCAAAAGGTGCTGTTGCAGCCCGGCGAGAGCCGGCGACTGCGTTTCTCGCTGGATGCCCGTGACTTCGCCTTTATCAACGAGAAGATGCAACCCGAGGTCGAAGCCGGCAGCTTCCGTGTCGCCATCGGCGATCAAACCTGCACCTTTGAGGTTCTATAAAGCGAGATGGTTGCTGCCTCCCTCATCGAGCTCGATAGAGTCTGCTGCAACTACGGTTCGCACGAGGTGCTGCATAACGTCTCCTTCGCCCTGCCGCCCAACTCCTTTACCGGCATCGTGGGACCGAATGGCGGCGGCAAAACAACCCTCCTGAAACTGCTGCTGGGGCTGATTACACCCCATTACGGCACGGTGCGTGTCCTCGGCCAGCCGCCCAAAAATGTGCGGCGTCAGATCGGCTACGTCCCGCAACAGTTTCCCTTCGACTCCCACTATCCGATCAGCGTCGGCGAAGTTGTGCTGACCGGCCGCATTGAACGCCACCGCTTCGGCCCCTATCGTCGTACCGACCATCTTGCCGCCCGCTCTGCTTTGACACGTGTCGGCATGGCCGATTATTTTCGACACAACTTTGCCGAACTCTCCGGCGGCGAACGCCAGCGTGTGCTGATCGCCCAGGCCCTTGCCACTGAACCGCAGTTGCTGCTGCTCGACGAGCCGACAGCCAACGTCGACACCCGCGTCGCCCGTGAGCTCCACACCCTCTTTACCCAACTGGCCGAAGAGATTACGGTGGTGATGGTCTCCCATAATCTCAGTGTTGTGGCCGCCCACGCGACGCATATTCTCTGCGTCAACCGCAGCGTTGAACTGCATCCGGCTGCCCAAATGGCGCAGCACCAGCTTCTAACGGCCAGCGGCGACGATCTGCTCCTGATCCGTCACGACGCCGCCTGCCACGTGATCGACCCCTCTGCCGCCCTCTCTGCGCCACACGCCGCCGGCCCAACCCGCTAGTGCTGTTCGAGAAATCCGCATATTGACATTCTCTCCCGTTTTTTATACAATAGTGCGTTTTCACTCTTTGCCCAACTTTTGCCCCATCCGGGCGGGGCGCTTTTGGCCCGGTATAACCGAGGAATGGTAATCATGGAAGCCTATGCAGTCGTCGCTACAGGCGGCAAACAGTACCGTGTTACAGAGGGGCAGACGTTCGATATCGAGCGGCTGCCAGCCGCTGCTGGCACTGACGTCGAGCTCACCGAGGTTCTGGCGGTTTCGCGTGATGGCGAGGTCGTCGTAGGCCAGCCCTATGTTGAGGGCGCCAAGGTGGTGCTGACTGTGGTCGATGATGCCAAGCGTGGTGTCAAGGTCGTAAGCTTCAAAAAGCGCCGCCGCAAGGGCTATGAGCGCAAGGTAGGCCACCGGCAGGAGCTGACGCGAGTGACGGTCAAGGCCATCGCCTGACCTAAACGACAGGAGAGAGTTTAATGGCACGTAAAGGACATAAAAACAACGGTCGCGACAGCCAAAGCTGCCGACTGGGCGTCAAGCGCTATGAGGGCGAGGCTGTATTGGCAGGTTCGATCATCGTGCGCCAGCGCGGCACCCGCTTCCATCCCGGCAAGTGCGTTGGCATTGGACGCGATCACACCCTCTTTGCCCTCGCCGATGGCATTGTGGCCTTCTCGAAAGAGGGGCGCATGGTCAACGTTGAGCCGGTCGCTGCCGAAGCTTGAACCGCAAGCTGACCGCTTGAGGGATCGCAGCACGTGAAGATTCGCCGTTTTGTTGATTGCGTCACCGTCGAGGTGCGCGCCGGCAAGGGCGGCGATGGCAGTGCCAGTTTCCGCCGTGAAGCCCATGTGCCGCGCGGTGGACCCGATGGCGGCGATGGCGGACGGGGCGGACATGTAATTTTTCGCGGCAACCGCAACGAAAACTCACTCGGCCGACTCTTCTTCGACAACCGTATCGTCGCCGAGGCCGGGGTGCCGGGGCGCGGACAACGCATGCATGGCCGCAATGGTGCCGATCGCCTTGTCGATCTCCCCTGCGGCACACTGATCTACAACGACGAGAACGATCTGCTGCTGGGCGATATCACCACACACGGGCAGGAGCTGGTTGTAGCGCGTGGCGGACGGGGCGGCCTGGGCAATCTCCGCTTCACAAGCTCTACCCGCCAGGCCCCCACCGAATCGACTCCCGGCCGCACGGGCGAAGCTTTCCGCCTGCGTCTGGAACTCAAAGTGATCGCCGACCTCGGGCTGGTAGGCTTTCCCAATGCCGGCAAATCGTCGCTGCTGGCAGCTCTCAGCGAGGCCCGCCCCAAGATCGCAGCCTACCCCTTCACCACACTCAATCCGGTGATCGGCACCCTGCCGTTTGACGATGGCAGCTCCGTCACCATTGCCGACATTCCCGGCATCGTTGAGGGAGCTCACGCCGGCATCGGCCTCGGTATCGAATTCCTGCGCCACATTGCGCGGGCACAGGCCCTGATATTTGTGGTTGATCTCGCCGGGAGCGACGGGCGCCAGCCGTGGGACGACTACCGCGCCCTGCGCACAGAGATCCGCCGCTACGATGCGGCTCTCCTGCAACGTCCTACAATCGTCGTGGCCAACAAGCTCGATCTGCCTGCAGCGGCCGAAAACCTCGAGCGCTTTACCCGCGCCGCCCGTCGCCGCATTCTGCCCCTCTCCACCCAAAACGGTGTCGGGTTGGACCAACTGCGCCAGCAGATCCAAACCCTGATCAAACCGCAAGTGCCGGGTCAAACAACCGCCACCAACATCAAGGCCATCAGCCGCAGCGGACATGAGGTAATCACGCCCGACCGCCTGGCCGGCGCCTCCTTTCTGGCCCTTGAAACCAAGTCGAAACGACGTAAGCAGCGCTGAGCAGGGTATGGCGCAAGGTATCTATCTGGCACTCGATATCGGCGGTACCAAGCTGTTGGTAGCCAGCGCCGATGCGACGGGCAAGCTGCTGGCACGCCAACAGGCACCCACCCCCACCCCACTGGCGGCCGGCCTTGAACAGCTCCACCGCATGATTGCCGATCTCAGCCGGGGGGCCACGATTCTCGGTATCGGTGCCGCCATCGGCGGCCCGCTCGACTGGCGTACTGGGGTGGTTTCACCGCTCCACCAACCGGAGTGGCGCCAGATCCCGCTGCGACAGATCATGGAGGAGCGCTGGCAGGCCCCCTTCAATGTCGACGTCGATACCAATGCCGCTGCTCTGGCTGAGTATAACCACCGCGCCACCAAGCCCGACCGCCTGCTCTATCTGACGATCAGTACCGGTATGGGGGGCGGTTTTGTAGTCGATGGCCAACTCTACCGCGGTCACGGCGGCGCCCATCCCGAGGTCGGACACCAGGCGGTCGCCTTCCGCTGTCGTCACCCGGAGCGCGTGGCCTGCGCTTGCGGCGCTCCCGACTGCCTCGAAGCGCTCATCTCCGGCCGGGCCATCGAACGCATCTACGGCAAGCCGGCGGCAGAGCTGGCGGCCGACGAGTGGGCGGAAGTGGCCTACAATCTGGGGCAGGGGGTGCGCAATCTGGCGGCCATCTACCTCCCTGAAGTGGTCGTGCTGGGCGGCGGTGTCGCCCTCGGCGGGGGCGACGCCCTCATTGCGGCGGCTGCCAGAGAGATGGCGGCAGGACTGAAGCTCACGCCCAAGCCGGTGCTCGAATTGAGCCGCCTCGGTTACGACACCGCGCTTCTGGGGGCGCTGGCTCTGGCCCGCCTGGAGCGGCTGACGTAAGCGATACCAGCCCTGCCGGAGGTCTAGCTGTAGAGCGGCCCGAAATTGGCGCAGGCACGGTAGTCGCTGCCGATCAGATCGTCACCACCGAAGAGACCCCAGACGTGTGGTCTGAAAACTCTCTCGGGCTCCACATTGGAGAGCGCCACGGGAATGCGTAACATCGCCGCCAGCGTCGTCAGCTCGCCACCGATATGCCCGCAACTGATCGCGCCGTGGTTGGCGCTCCAGTTGTTCATCACGCTGTAGACATCCCGGAAGGCCCCCTGCCCCGTAAGGCGCGGCACAAACCAGGTGCATGGCCAGGTCGGGTCGGTACGGAGCATCAGCTTTTCACTGACCCCCTGCGGCAGCTCAGTCGACCAGCCTTCGGCGATCTGCAGCACCGGCCCCTGCCCCTTGACGAGGCTGAGACGCGACATCGTCAGCGGCATGCCTCCCTCCGTCAGGAGGCTGGAAGAGTAGCCGCCACCCCGGAAGTATTCGAGATTGGCCGCCTCCCAGCGCGTGGCCGCCAGACATGCCCCGGCCTCATCTTCACTGATCTCCCACCACGGCTTCATGGCCGGAACACCATTGCGGCGCTGCTTGCCGGTGGCATCGAGCGTGCCGGCACCGGAGTTGAGCAGATGGATCACGCCATGAGCGTTAAGTCCGTCGAGCTCCATGCCGGTCACCCGCTTGATAGCCTCAGCACTCCAATAGGTACGGACATCGGCAAAGAGCTGGGCGCTGTTGGTCAGCAGATACATCAAAAGCATTGTCAAGCCGTTGAGAGAGTCGTTCTCAGTCGCAACCAGATAGGGAGCGCGGATACCGTTCCAATCGAAGGAGCTGTTCAGTATCGCCTCCATGAAGTCGCCGTTGGGCCAATGGTCGGTCCACTGGCGCTGTCCCTGAAAGCCGGCCAGAATGGCATTGCGCCCCAAAGCCTCCTCGCCATATCCCATCCTCTCCAGCCGGCTGTTGCCCGCCATCATGTCACGCATGATCAGCGCCATCTTGACCACATACTCCCAGTCGGCATCCTTCGCGCTCCGGCTCTTCTGCAGCTCCGCTGCATTAAAGTCGCGCCCTTCGAGACAGTTTGCCTGACGCCATCGGGTGCATATCCATGGTCTCAGTGCCATAGCACCAGCAGGGGGTCACCGTCAGTGAGACGCCGACGTTCTCCCGCTCAAATTTGGCGGCACAGGCCGCCGCCTCCACTACGCCGCCGATATTGCTATCGGCAATCACGCACGCCACTGTATTCCGCCGCCTGACTTGAGAAAAATTATCACGCTGTTGAGAATCGAGCGGAACTCAAATAGGTGATGCAGGGGGGATGCAAGGGGAGTTTAGGGGGTGTGCAAACGATGAAAATCGTAGTGGATCAGGGGGGGAAGTTCGTCGAGACGGGAATCAATGGTGGCACGTATATCGATGTTGGTGGCAGCATGGGAACGAATCCAGGTGAGATCTAACTTGTCTTGCTTGGCAGTGGCATGACGCTCCCAGACCACGGACTCTCCGGTCCAGACCCAAACGTTGGTGCAGATGTTGGTGGCTAAAAAGGAGTCCCAAAGCATAGCACCGCCAACTTGACCGGCATCGTAAGCATTATAAATGAAATCGGGGCCGAGGCCGTCGTCGACGTAGGCTGTGAGAATGTTGGTAATGCCGTGGTGGCCGTGGCGGGAGAGAAGATCGAGGCAGAGATCACGACGGCTAACACCTATGGCGCCGTTTTGACCGGGAACGGAGAGGGAGCCGAGGGGAGTAAATAAGGTGCCGGTATCGATGTTGGTGTGGCTGAGCCAGGTGAGGGTGCCGTTGAGCAGGGGCTGGACGTAGTAGTAGTTGGTGGGGGTGTAGTAGCGATCTCCATCGACGCGCCAGGGGTAGCCGGCGCAGAGCATGAGTTCGCCTTCAATCCAACCGGCGTGGGGAGCGAACGTCGGGTGGGCTGCGAGGGGGGCGAGGGTGTTGGTGCAAACGATGGAATCCCAGATGGTGTAGTCGTCGTCGTGGATAGTGCCGCGGAAGCAGTGGAGGATGTAGTCGAAGGGGCGGCCTTCGTTGAGGCGGTAGAGGGTGTTGGTGGAGAAGAAGAGGGATTGGTTCCATTCGTCGGGGTCGGCGGGGTCGGTGATGTGGGGATTGGCGTAGTGCCAGACGGGCCACCATTCACCGCCCATCTCGGCGATGGGGCGCCAGGCGAGGAAGTCGGTGAGGAGGAAATCGTCGTCGTCGTGTTCGGGGAGCTCTGCGGTGCGGTTGGTGGCCAAGACGTAGTGGGGGCCGTCGGACAT
>CAZRGQ010000025.1:32376-32744 GCA_964599645.1 uncultured Lentisphaerales bacterium
GGGGGGGAGGCAGGAGAGGCCGGAGTGGGCGGAGGGGTAGTGGCGGAAGGGCTCGTAGAGCCAGGAGGCGTCGGTAAGGTGAAAATCGTGTGAGGCGCGGGCGTAGTAGCTGGTGGAGAGGGGGGTGCAGTCGAGATCGGTGAGGTCTTGGGCGTTGGTGACGGCGCCGTAGCTCTTGGTGAAGTTGAATTGGTGCCAGGCGTTGCCGGGGCGATCGTTGAGGCCGCCGCTGAAAATGTGGGGAGCAATGGTGGCGAGGGCGTTCCATTCCCACCAGAAGGAGGCGTGGCCGATGTTGGTGGTGACAAGGTAGGTGTTGGTGGTCCAGGTGGGGTCGGATTCGGGGTCGTCAAAACCCCAGCGGTCGG
>CAZRGQ010000026.1:0-32516 GCA_964599645.1 uncultured Lentisphaerales bacterium
TCAATGCCGTCAACCTGCGTCTGGCCGAGCAGTATATCAACGAGTTCGGCAAGCTGGCCAAGGTCAACAACACGATGATCATCCCCTCCGATCTGGCGCATGTAGCCGGCCTGATCAAGGCCGCCAATACCGTCATCAAAGAGGGTAGCCAGGTCGCCGGTTAAGCGGCATTTCAGCACCGGATATTGCCAGAGAAATGAAGATCAGTGGCTTTACTTTTGTACGTAACGCCGAAGCTTTCGGTTATCCTGTTCAGGCCTCCATCCGGTCGATTCTGCCGCTGGTAGATGAGTTCGTGGTGGCGCTGGGCCCCTGTTCGGACAACACCGAAGCCTTGGTGCGGGCGATCGACGATCCCAAAATCCGCATTATTCCAACCCACTGGAATGAACACGTGCGGAGCGATACCGGCGTCAAGGGCTACGTCTACGGCCAGCAGAAGACGATCGCTCTCTTCAACTGCACCGGCGACTGGGCCTTCTATCTGGAGGCTGACGAGGTGCTGCATGAAGACGACCTGCCCACGATTCGCTCATGTCTGGAGCGCCATCTCCACAACGAACAGGTTGAGGCGATCGTCTTCGACTATCTGCACTTCTACGGCAACCGCCATACGCTGGCCTCATCACCGGCCTGGTATCGTCAGGCGGCTCGTGTGATCCGCAACACGATTCCTGCCTGGGCTCCCAAAGGTCTCTTCTTCTCGGTGCTCGACTCCCCCCGCAAGGGACGCTACCCCCGTGCCGTGCCCTGTGATGGCGCCCGCATCTTCCACTACGGCTGGGTGCGCAGTGAAGAGCAGATTTTAAAGAAACACCAACTGATCAAGGCCCTCTTCGGCAACAAACCGGAGAAGGAGATCGATCTTGGTGAAGTCGACCCCAAGATTCTGAAACCCTTCCCGGGCCGCCACCCGGCGACGGTGCTTGACTGGTTGCCGGAGGCTGAGGGTCTCTTTCAGGCCAATCCCGGCTATCATCTCACATCACGCGATAAACGGCACCGCATTCTGATGCGGCTGGAGCAGCTCAGCGGCCACTATTTCAACCGCAAACACTACCGGCTGATCAGAGCTTAAACTTGGCGCCGCCCCAAAATGAACTACACTTTCACACCACTTGCCATTGAGGATGTCATCGTCGTTGATCCGCCCGTCTTCGGTGACCAGCGCGGCTTTCTCTCAGTCACATACCATGCCGGGAGTTACGCTGCCGGCGGCATCGATACAAATTTTGTGCAGGACAACCTCTCCTTTTCACGTTACGGCATTCTACGCGGGCTTCACTACCAACTGCCGCCCTTTACTCAGGGCAAGCTGCTGCAGGTGATCAGCGGTGTGATCTGGGATGTGGCGGTCGATATCCGGCGCAGCTCTGCCACCTACGGCCAATGGGTGGCGGCTGAACTCTCGGCGGAAAATCATCGCCAGCTCTGGGTGCCACCCGGCTTCGCTCACGGCTTTGTGGTGCTCAGCGCGGAGGCGCATGTGCTCTACAAATGCAGCGCCCTCTATGCGCCCCCGACCGAGCGCGGTATCCGCTGGAACGATCCCGACATTGCCATTGAGTGGCCCATCAAAGATGTCACCGTCTCGGACCGTGACGCCAACCTGCCATATCTGGCAGCGATTGAGCCGTTGACTGTATAGGGACACTGTTTTGAGCCACAGTCTTACATTTTAATGGCCATTTGGGGTGGGTTTAATTTGAAGATAGCTGCCTGCCACAGGTCTATCGTGCCACTCTACCGCCCCACTTCCTGACGGAGCCGGATGCTTGCTTGAGGCCGAAAACGGCGAGAGATTTTTGTTTCTGCCGCTTTCTCACGCACTCCTCTCGCTCTGGTGGCTCACCACAGGTTCGCCCTCCAGATGCTATATCAAGCGGCTCACTCTCTGACCACTGCCAGCGGCTGGCCCTTGGTGACGGTGGCGCCATGTTCAACGAGGAACTTGACGATGGTACACTTTTTAGGCGCCTTGATCTCGTTAAAGAGCTTCATCGCCTCGACGATACAGACGGCGCCACCGCTCGCCACTGTCGCCCCCTCTTCACTCAAGTTGGGCTTGCCGGGGCCGTCCGTGCGGTAGAAGGTGCCGTTGAGCGGCGCATCGATCGTCTCGCCGGCGGGGGGGTCACTCGCTGCTGCCGGCGCTGCGGCCTCCTTGGCTGCCGGTGGTGTGGCTGCCGCAGCCGGCAGCGGCGGGGGGGGCAGCTCGCCGGAGGCGGGCACGCCGCCAAGCTGGGCGAAGAGGTGGCTCAAGGTCTGGCCGATGGCGGCATAACGGCGCGTGGCCTCGTCAGGCTCTGCGGTTGCAGGGACGGCGGGCTGTGCGGTTGCGGCAGGAGCCGTTGCCGCAGCGGCCTGCGCCTCGACATCGGCCGGTGAGAGGGGACGCTCGGCCTCGGGCAGGGCGCGCCATTTGAAGTAGCCGAGAGCCACCTCGGGGAAGAGGGTGTAGGAGACGATATCCTCCTCCGCCAATACCAGCTTGGGATCGAGCTGAGCGGCGGAGTCGACCAGCGCCGGCTGGAGGAGGTCGGCGGGACGGCAGGTGACGGCCTTCTCTTTGCCGAGAATCTGCCGTTTCACTTTGGCATCGATCTGGGCGGGTGAACGGCCGTAGAGCCCCTTGACGTAGTCGCGCGTCTCCTGCGGCACCATGCTGTAGCGTTGGCCGCTGATGACGTTGAGCACCGCCTGGATGCCGATGATCTGGCTGGTGGGGGTGACGAGGGGCGGGTAGCCCATGTCGGCCCGCACGCGCGGCAGCTCCTCCAGCACCTCGTCGAGGCGGTCGAGCGCCCCCTGCTGCTGCAGTTGCGAACGGAGGTTGGAGATCATGCCGCCGGGGATGTGGTGTTCGAGAACGTTGACGTCGACAAAGTCGACGGCCCCATGATTCGGTTCACGCTGCGGCTTCAGCTTGCGGAAGTAGTTGTTGACTGCACGCAGGGCGACAACGTCGAGGCCGGTATCGTAGCCGGCATCCTCCATAATGGCGTGCATCGTCTCGACCGGCGGTTGCGAGGCGCAGCCCGACATCGAGGCGATGGCGCAGTCGAAGGCGCCGGCACCGGCACGCACGCCGGAGAGGTAGGCGGCCACGGCCATGCCGCTGGTCATGTGGGCATGGAGCTGGATCGGGATGTTGACACCGGCCGTGAGGGCGGTGGTCAACTCTTCAGCCGCCGCCGGCGAGAGGATCCCGGCCATATCTTTGATGCAGATCGAGTCGGCGCCGAGCGCCTCCATCTCGCGGGCCAGCTTGACGTAGGCCTCGATGGTGTGGACGGGGCTGAAGGTGTAGCTGATGGTTCCCTGGGCGTGAGCGCCAACCTCTTTGACGATCTTGAGCGCCTGTTCGAGGTTGCGGGTATCGTTGAGGGCGTCGAAGACGCGGAAGATAGCGATACCGTTGAGAGCCGCCAGCTCGATGAAGCGGCGCAGGGTATCGTCGGGATAGTTGCGGTAGCCGAGGATGTTCTGGCCACGCAGCAGCATCTGGAGCGGAGTCTGGCAGTGCTGCTTGATCGTGCGCAGGCGCTCCCACGGGTTTTCACGCAGGAAGCGGAGGCAGACGTCGAAGGTGGCGCCGCCCCAGCATTCGAGCGAGTAGTAGCCGACGCTGTCGATCGTCTCGACAATCGGCAGGATATCGTCGATGCGCATACGCGTAGCCCAGAGCGACTGGTGTGCATCGCGCAAGGTGGTGTCGGTGATTCTGATACGGGGCCGTTTGGCCTGTGCGGCAGCGGCTTTGGTTTTGACGGTAGTACTCATGGATTCAAGGTAGAGTGGTGTGTTGAAGTTGGTAAAGGGGGTATCAAAAGCAGGAGCGGGCCGGAGGCGCCAAGGCACTTTGCAGCCACCGGCCCGCCGGGTGATCCGGGCTCAGCGTCCCATGGCGGCAAACTTGGCGTAACGCTGCGCCTCGAGCTCCTCACCGCTGAGGCTGAGGAGCGGTTTGAGGGCGTTGAGTATCGCCCCCTTGATGTTGGCACAGGCGGCCGCCGGATCGGTATGAGCGCCGCCGGCCGGCTCGGGGATGATGGTATCGATGATGCCGAGCTTGAGCAGTTCACCAGCGGTGATCTTGAGGGCGGCGGCGGCCTCGGGGGCCTTCTTGCCGTCGCGCCAGAGGATCGAGGCGCAGCCTTCGGGCGAGATCACCGAGTAGATGGCGTTTTCAAGCATCAGAATGCGATCCCCCACGGCAATGCCGAGGGCGCCGCCACTGCCGCCTTCGCCGGTGACAACGACGACAAAGGGGGTGCGCAACTGCGCCATGACGGTGAGGTTGCGGGCGATCGCCTCAGCCTGACCGCGTGCCTCGGCGTCGAGGCCGGGGTAGGCGCCGGGAGTATCGACGAGCGAAACAACCGGCAGGTGGTAGCGCTCGGCCAGCTTCATCAGGCGCAGCGCCTTGCGGTAGCCCTCGGGGTTGGCCATGCCGAAGTTGGCGGCGATATTCTCCTCGACCGTCTTGCCCTTCTGCTGGCCCAGCAGCATGACGCGCAGACCGCCGATGGTGGCAAAGCCACCGATCAGCCCCTGGTCGTCGCCAAAGAGGCGGTCGCCATGCAGCTCGACGAAGTCGTCGCAGGTGGCGGCGATAATATCACGGATGGTGGGGCGTTCCGCCTGACGCGCCAACTGCACCGTCTCCCACGGCGAGAGGCGCTTCCTGCGCGCACCGGCTGCCGCTTTGGCCGCCGCCACCTTGATTTGGGGCTGGTCGGGACGGTAGTAGCCGAGGGCGTTGACGATCCAGGCCTTGAGGTTGCTGCGGGGCACAATGCTGTCGAGAAAGCCGTGTTCCAGCAGATACTCGGCCGTCTGGAAGTCGTCGGGCAGCTTCTGCTTGATCGTCTGCTCGATAACCCTGCGTCCGGCAAAGCCGATCAGGCTCTTCGGTTCGGCGATGTTGAGATCGCCTACCATGGCATAACTGGCCGAGACGCCACCGGTAGTGGGGTCGGTCAGCAACGAGATGTAGGGCAGACCGGCCTCCTGCAGCCGGGCAATCGCGGCACAGGTGCGGGCCATCTGCATCAGCGAGACGATCCCCTCGTGCATACGGGCTCCGCCCGAGGCGGAGACCATGATGAAGGGGAGGCGACGCTCCAGAGCCGCCTCGGCGGCCAGCAGGATGCGTTCGCCGGTACCGCTGCCGAGGCTGCCGCCCATGAAGCGGAAGTCCATGACCGCGAGGATCACAGGCCGTCCCTCCATACGGGCGGTACCGGTGACAACGGCCTCGCCGATGCCGGTTTTGGCGGCGGTGGCTTTGGCTTTGTCGGCGTAGCTGCCGCTGTCGTCGGTAAAGCCAAGGGGGTCGTTGGCGCCGATTGCGGCATTAAGCTCCTCGAAAGAGCCTGCGTCGGTCAGCAGTGCGATCCGTTCACGACAGCCGAGGCGTTCGTGAGCGTTGCATTGCGGACAGACTTTAAGGTTTGCTTGCCAGAGGGAACGATCCACCCGGCTTTGACATGCGCGGCAGAGGGCCCACAGCTCCTGCTCGGGTCGGATCTTCACATCTGTGATCTGCTCGGTTAACCAAGCCATAACTCTCTTCTCCAGATTGCACCGGCTACTCCAGTGCAATTTTAAGGCGCAATACTAGCAAACCACAGCCGCATTGGCGATTCAAATTTCAACCCGCAGTTTAGGCTGCTACTTGCTTTATCTCTAAAAAAAAGCTATTGTGGCGCAAATTAAGCGCTGGCCTCCTCAAGGAACCGGCACACTTTTAATCTCACCATTCTGCTTCCATGGCTCTACCACGATACGGTCGGATGCGCTCTCTCTCCTTTATCGGTTTCGCTACGGCTCTGCTGCTGGGAGCGTTGAACGACTATATCTTCCGTCTGCTGCTGGTCTTCTACCTCAGCAAGCTCCACCAGCGTGAGGCCGACCCGAATGTAATTGCCACGGTCGGCGTCATCTTTGTCGTCCCCTTCTTGTGCCTCACCCCCATGGCGGGCAGTCTGGCCGACCGATTCAGCAAGAGCCGCCTACTGCAACTGCTCAAAGGGCTGGAGATCGTGATCATGGCGCTGGGGCTGTTCGCCTTCTATCTGCAGAGTTCGCTGCTGCTCTATCTGACGATGGGACTGATGGCGGCGCAGAGCGCCCTCTTCGGTCCACCCAAATACAGCATACTCCCCGAGTTGGTGCCCAACAGCGAACTCTCCCGCGCCAACGCCATTGTGGGTCTCTGCACCTATCTCGCCATCATATTCGCCTCCGGCCTCACTCTTCTGTTGATAAAGTGGGCCGATGGCAACTACTTGCTGGCTCAAGTAGGTTGTGTCGTAATTGCCGTTTTGGGATATTTAGCCTCACTCGCACTGGAACATACCAAGTCGGCCGACTCCAAACGCCGTGCCTCCTGGCTGGTCGTCGACGACGTCTGGCACACTTTACGTGCCCTGCGGGGCCGCAACTACCTGCTTGGCGCCATCATCGGCTCGGCCTTCTTCAGCCTGATCGGCGCCTTCATGCAGGCGAACGTCCTCTCATATGGCGTCACTCACCTCGGCTTTACCCAGGAGCGCAGCGCATGCCTCTTCCTGCTGGCCGCTGCCGGCATCGGCCTCGGCAGTTGGTTTGCCGGCTGGATTTCTGGGCGGCTGATCGAATTCGGCATCGTCCCCCTAGGCGCCATCGCCATGGCGGTGGGCAGCATTATGCTCGGCATCGTCCCCGCTACTCAAACCGCCGCCATGGCGCTGATCGTCCTGGCGGGTATCGGTGGCGGTCTCTTCCTGATTCCGCTGGATGCCTTTATCCAGCGTGATGCCCCTCCGGAGCGACGCGCCGAGGCCGTGGCGGCAGCCTCTTTCATCGGCTGGATATTTGTTCTGATTGCCCAGGGGATGATCTTCGGCAATCAGGCCCTGGGGCTCTCACCGGCCGACGGTTTTATCATGCTCGGTCTCCTGACGATCGTGGTGAGCGGGGTGGCGATCAGAGTGCTCCCCGACTTCCTCACCCGTTTTGTAGTCCTGCTCATGACACGTCTGGCCTGCCGCATCCGGGTGCAGGGGGTGGAGCATGTCCCCGAGAGCGGTGGCGCCCTGATCGCCAGCAACCACGCCTCTTACTTCGATGCCGCCATCCTGATTGCCACTCAGCAACGACGCATCCGCTTCATTATGGCGCGTCAGATTTTTGAAAAATTCCGGCTTCTCAAGCCCCTCTTCCGCGTCCTCAACGTCATCCAGATTGCCGGCACCGACCCTCCGCGTCGCCTGATCGCCTCAATCCAGGCGGCCCGTCAGGCGATCAACGACGGCCTTCTGGTAGCGATTTTCCCCGAAGGCGGCATTACCCGTACCGGTGAGTTGCAGCCCTTTCGCGGCGGGATGGAGAAGATCGTACACGACACCAGCGCTCCCATTATCCCCGTCTACCTCGATGGCATCTGGGGGCTGCCCACCAGCCACAGACCCAATCCCCGGCGCCACTGGGGTCGTTATCCCATTACCGTCACCTTTGGCCAACCACTGCCGCCCGACACACCTCCGGCCATAGTGCGTGAAGCTATTGATGCCATGCGGAGAAGCTGTGAAAAACCAGAGGAACGCTTGACATCACTCCAAGCTGAACCGTAACATTGCGCCCATGACAACGACAAGAAAGCAGGCTTCCCTTTTAGACTATGTCCGTCTGGCGCGCATTGATCACTGGATAAAAAATCTCTTTATCGTGCCCGGTGCAGTGGTTGCCGCCCTTATTTTTAAGACACCACCACATAGCTTTCCCTGGCTTAAACTGCTTCTTGGTTTAGTGGCTACCAGCTTGGCGGCCTCAGCCAACTATGTGATAAATGAGTGGCTTGATGCCCGTTTCGATCGCTTTCACCCTACCAAGAAGAGCCGGCCGGTGGTTGTCTCGCAAATACGGGGCACCTATGTTTTGCTGGAGTATGGGGCGCTTATAATCGCCTCTCTGCTTCTGGCAGCCACAATCAATAAAGCCTTTGCCGGGGCTCTGGTCTGGCTGTTGGCAATGGGAGTTATCTACAATGTCGAGCCGCTCCGTACCAAAGATATCCCCCATCTGGATGTCCTCTCCGAATCGATCAACAACATGATCCGGCTGCTGCTCGGCTGGTTTATCCTGGCACCGCGAGCCCTGCCACCCAGCAGCATCCTGCTTGGCTATTGGATGGGGGGGGCCTTCCTGATGGCAGCCAAACGTTTCGCTGAGTATCGCATGATTGGCGACCCCGCGCTTGCCGGAAACTATCGTCGTTCGTTCCGGTTCTACACCGAACCTTCGCTCCTGATCTCTGCCGTCTGCTATGCCATGATTTCACTCTTTTTTGTCGGTGTTTTTCTGCTGAAATACAAGATCGAGCTTTTGCTGGCGGTGCCATTTTTAATAGCGATGTTCTGTAAATATCTGGCCATCTCCTACAAGGAGGACTCAGCGGCACAAAAGCCGGAGAAGCTCTATCGCGAAAAGGGGTTAATGGTCTGGTGTACCGCCTTTGTGGCGGTGCTGGCTCTTTCGCTGGTGCTAAGACTGCCGTGGCTTGACAGCCTCTTGGATAATAAACTTGTACACTTGCCATTCTAACTACTCGCCTCCTCTGCCGGCCTGATTTTACATGGCACGAGTTGCAACCAGAGGCGCTTTTTGGCGCCATTTACGCTCTCTGGAGCCGACTCTTTGCTGCTGTTCCTGGCTCCTGGCGCTGCTGCTGATACTCTCCCTTACCTGGCCTTGGGCACGCCACTTCAGCGACAGTTTTCTGGATCATTGGGATCCACCCTTTCATGCCTGGAAACTGGAGGTTATGGCGGGTAAAATAGCTGCGGGTGACTGGTTTTTACATAACAACGAAACCACACTCTTCTATCCATATAGCGGCACTCTGCACTACGAGGCGCTTACCTGGCCTACCGTCCTTGTGGCGGCGCTGCTATTTAAGGTGACAGCGTGGTCGGCTACCACCATCTACCACCTGGTGCTGCTCTGCTTCTGGGCGCTCTCTGCCCCCGCAATGTTACTGTTTCTACGGCGTCTGGGATTGAGTAAAAGTGCGGCATTAGCCGGGGGGATTATCTTCTCCATTCTGCCATATCGCATGAGTTATGCCAATGAGTACCAGATGCAGTTGGCCTTCCTGATCCCGCTTTTTTATCTTTTGTTGCGCCCTTTTATTGACCATCCCACCCCTTTGCGTGGTGCCGCTTTGGGACTCTATTGGTGGTTTTTTGCCGTTACGGAGTTATATCAGGCCATATTCATTCTCTTCACGCTCCCTTTTATCTTGCTCGCACTGCTCTCGGCAACACCGCGGCTCCTCACCAAACCACGCTTCTGGCTCTCATCCCTGACCGGAGCCGCAACGACGCTACTGCTCATGCCGCTGATGCTGTGGCCATATCTACAGCAAAAATCTGCCGGTGCCGTGGAGCGCCCCCTAAGAGAGATCGTCCGCCACTCGATCCAACCTCTCTCCTATCTCATGCCCTTCGGCCGCCTCCGCTTTTGGCAGCTAGACGCCAAAATTGAAGAGTTGCAGGGCTATCCCACCTTGACGGTAATAATCCTCGCCCTGACCGCCCTCTTTTTCTGGTTGCGTGAGGTTGCAAAAGAGCCGCCCCCAGAGCGGCGTAGGCAATATGTCACCATCATGCCCCTGCTCATCTCGCTTGTTCTGTTTGCCGCCCTGACCTTTTATCTTCACTTCTGCCCGGCACCGGCACATCGTTATCTCCTGCGCTGTTGGCGTATTCTGCCGCTATGCTCAGTAGCTGCCACCATTCTCTTCTCGCTTACACCAACCAAATCCTCTGCAAGACGCTTTTTAACCGGCTTGGCAGCGGCAGCCGTATTTACCTTTTTCCTCTCTTTAGGCCCCACAATGGATCTACATCTGAGTCCCCTGCATACTGTTCCCAACCTCGTTTATATGACGCTCTACAAGATAGTGCCGCTTTTGTCAGGGTTCCGTGCTGCCTGCCGTTTCGGTATCTTTGTGCTATTCTTCCTGACTGTGGCAGCTGCCTGTGGCCTTGATCGCTTGCTCACCCTGCAACGCGGGAAGTACCCTGTTTCATTACAACGCTTGATCTCATCTCTTGCCGTGGCTCTGATTGTGCTGGCAGTGGCGGCGGAGTCGTGGCCCACACAGCGCTTTCTCTCGTTCAAACGCGTGGATCATATTGGGCAGCGGCCTCTGGCACAGCGGCTCGCTGCACGTCATGAGCCCTATGTGTTGGCTGCCATCCCCATGGGCAATCGAGTGTGGGACGGCACTACCATGTACGGTCTGCTTAAAGACCGCCATCTTTCAATCTATGGCTGGGCCGGTTTTTTTCCGAAATTCTCTTTTTTGGTCAAGCGCCGTCTCGATTATGGTGAGATCCCCCAAGTGGCCTCCATGCTGCATCAAGTCTGGCCAGAGGTGTTGCTTTGGATTGATCGGAGTCATACGGTGATGGCGCACCCCTCCTTTGTCGCAGCAACTCCCGAATACTACACAAAAAAAAGAGATGGTGGATACGTGGTCGACTATCCCGGCATGTTCTCTACGCATGCCACTGAGATAGACCGTGATGACCGCTTTACACTCATGGCGCTTCAGGCGCCACCGGCAGCAACCAACATCCAGAAGATATTCAGAAGCGACTTTGTACGACGTCTGCCGCTGGCACAGGCCACCCTGCTCGCAACAACCGATACTACTGTCACGGTAACCTTTAACCACGACAGGCTGCCATCGGTGGAGTTGAAGGGCGGCCAACCCTGCACATGGTTCGGTAACCTCCACAATCTTAAGTTGGCAGATCCCGATTTTAATACTCTGGTTTTTCAAGCTGCTGAGCCACTGCTGGTCTCGGACTTCAAGCTTGTGACGGAAGTTACTGCCCTTAAGAGGAGTCTTTCTTATGACGGAAAATGAGTTGGAGAGAACGGCGGCAACGGTTGTAGCCGCATTGGGTGCGGCAGGCGCATGCGTCGCCGTGGCGGAGTCGTGTACCGGCGGTCTGGTGGCGGCGGCGCTTACCTCTGTGGCCGGTGCCTCACAGATCTTTCCCGGCGGCATTATCGCCTATGCCAACGGCATCAAGGAGCGCCAGTTGGATGTGCCAATCGCAATCCTGACGAGCGAAGGGGCTGTCAGTGAGTCGACGGCCAGAGCCATGGCCGAGGGGGTACGCTTCAGGTTTGCAACCGACTGGGGCGTGGCCACCACCGGCATTGCAGGCCCGGGCGGTGCCACTCCGACCAAGCCGGTGGGTCTCGTCTTCGTCGCAGTCGCCTCTGCCACAGAGAGCGTGGCAGAGCGCCATCTCTTCAGCGGTTCACGTGCCGAGGTGCGGCAGCAGAGTGTGGCAGCCGCACTTGCACTGCTGCTGCGCCTGCTCAAACAGGCTGCAGGTTAATCGTTGTAGCCGTCGGGGTTCTGCGACTGCCAGCGCCAGGCGTCGACGCACATCTCGTCGATCCCCCGCTGCGCCTCCCAGCCGAGCAGCTCGCGCGCCAGAGTGGGATCGGCATAACAGGTGGCGACATCGCCGGTGCGGCGTGGTGCAAACTCATAGGGCACTGGACGTCCACTCGCCTTTTCAAAGGCGCGTACCATGTCGAGCACACTGTACCCATGGCCGGTGCCGAGGTTGACGGTCAGCAACTCGCCGGGATGGTCCGCCAGCCGCCGCAGGGCGGCCAGATGGCCGAGGGCGAGGTCGACAACGTGAATAAAATCGCGCACGCCGGTGCCGTCGGGCGTCGGGTAGTCGTTGCCGAAGACACGCAGCTTTTTGAGCTTCCCGACCGCCACCTGCGAGACATAGGGTAGCAGGTTGTTGGGGATGCCGTTGGGGTCCTCACCGATACGTCCACTGCTGTGTGCCCCGACCGGGTTGAAGTAGCGCAACAATGCGATCCCCATCTCGGGGTGCGCCACATGGACATCACGCAGAATCTCTTCGATCATCAGCTTGGTGCGGCCGTAGGGGTTGGTGGCGCTGAGCGGGAACTCCTCGCTGATCGGCACCCGCTCCGGCACACCATAGACGGTGGCCGAGGAGCTGAAGACGAGATTACGCACCCCATGCGCCTGCATCGACTCGACCAGCTCAAGGGTGCTGTAGAGGTTGTTGCGATAGTACTGCAGCGGCATCCCGACCGACTCGCCCACCGACTTGAGCCCGGCAAAGTGAATCACGGCATCGACAGGGCGCGCGGCCATAACCTCGTCAAGCGCTGCCCGGTCGAGCAGGTCGATCTGGTGAAAGCGTGGTGCGCGCCCGGCCAGTTCGGCAATACGCCGCACCGCTTCGGGCTTGCTGTTGCAGTAGTTATCAATGATTGTGACATCGTCGCCGGCCGTCAGCAACTCAATGACCGTGTGGCTGCCGATATAGCCGGCCCCGCCTGTTACCAGAATATGCATCTGCTCTCTCCTGAACTATTCGCCCTTGACCCGTCGTGCATCAAGATAGTCGCGTCGCATGGCCGCGAGAATGTAGTCGATATTCATCCACTCGACCGCCGCATTGTCAAAGGTTTCATGGACCTCGGCGTCGCTCATCTCGGGGGTGACCTTTTTGAGCCACTCGTTGAGGCGTGTTTCAAGCGGTTTGACACTGTCGAGGTAGAATTGCTGATCACCCAGCTCAGGATCCTGCCAAATCTCCATATAGCCGTTACGACTTGGCGTGCGCGCATTACGGTAGTTGGCGGTGGCGAGCGGGATCAGACGCCGCTTGATCGCCGCCAGATTGGCCGGCGTCAGGTTCTCAAAGACGAGCGCCCCGAAGCTGGAACGGTGGTGTACCGACTCGCTGCCGCCCCAGCTCCAGCCGCCACGGGCCCAGTGGAGCGCCTCGAAATCCCAGACAGTGCCGTTGGCGGGGAGGCGGTTGAAATAAGCCGCCCAGGAGACCGAGAGCAGCAGCCCGACACCATCATCGTAGAAGCGGTGGCTGATGGCGACATTGCGCTGCTTGCTATCAAGCCGGCGGTAGTTGAGGTTGTCATACTGCGTATTGAAGATCTCAAGCGTGCCGCTGGGCGGGTGTCCTATCAGGAAGCAGTCGTAAGGCTCGGCGGGGCCGGCGGCCAGATACATCTCAAAATCGCCGAGCGAGCCGAAGCCCTGTTCAATCTGGCGCGCTTTGGCGTTGGGGGCGAAGAAGAAGAGCTTGACCCCCTCGTCGTCGCAGAGAGCGATAAACTCGGTCGTCTGGCTGCTACCGTCATCAGCCGTCACATCACGCCCCGTGATATTGGCATCAGTCTCGAGCAGAAACTGCAGGTTGTCGCCGTACTTGCGTTCGAGACGCGCTCTGGCACCCTTCTCCTTAAACCACTTGGAGTCGCGGAACTCGGCGACGGTACGGGGACCATTGACGACAAAGGGACAGGCAAGTTGCGGGCGCGGCGTTGCTACCAGCAGTTTGGCACGCTCGGCATGGAGCGCTCTGGCCACTTGGAAGAAGCCGGCGCCCATCGCACTCTGGGCCGCCTTGAGCAGCGTCGCGGCATGGGTGGCGGCATCGCTCTTGAGAGCCGGCTCGCTCTTGAGCAGGTTATTGATGTTGCGCAAGGCGGCATTGGCGTTGTCACCGGCGGCCAACAGGGCATTGAGCAGCAACACCTCCGGGCGCTCCTTCCCGGTCAGAGCGTCACCGGCGGCCAGCTCCTTGCCCAAAGCCGCAGCCTTGGCGAGCTCACCTTCGCGCAGACAGGCTCTCAAGAGCTCCAGATAAGGCGGTGGCGATTGTGCCTTGAGGTTCTCATCGGCGGCCAACGCCATCCTGATGCGCTCTATCTGCCACTCATAGCGCGCCACACTCTCCAGAAAAGCGACCTTGGGAAAGCCCCAACCACCGAATCTGGCCAGAGCGGAAATCACTACCGCCGGCGATACTTTGGTCAGACGCTTGTCGATTTCGCTCTTAAAGACCGGGAAGGGCCGGTCAACCGCATAGAGCGCCATCAGCGCCTGTACCGCACGCGCCAGCCGCGTGTTGTCGGGACGCTCACGTGCCAGCTCGGCGGCGATGATGGCATCATAGGTTTTGATGGCCTCCTGCTCCTGATCGTTATCGCTATAGGCCTGTGCCAGGCGCTCCAGGTCTTCGGGAAAACGGCTCTGCATCAGCTTGATGGCAGCCTCTTTGCCCTGCAGCTTGGCCACGCAGTCGAGAATCTTGCGCTCTACGGCGCGCCGTTTGTGGATATGGAGTTCCGGCTGCCAGAGCGGATCGAAGCTTTTGAGCGCCGCAGCATAGTCAAGCTGGCGGAAGAAGACCTCACCCTGATTAAACAGAGCCGCATAGCGCTCATCATCCGTCAGGTCCCGCAGCTTGAGCGCCGCAGCCACCGTCGCATTGGCCTCTGCCACCGCCCCCAGCTCCAGTTGGCAGTTGGCCAGACCGCGGTAGGCAGTCAGCTTGTCGTTGTTACTGAAATCGGCTGCTGCCAGCATTTCGCGGTAGACAAGCGCCGCCGCCTCGATACCGTCGTTGAAGTAGTTGGCGTAGGCACCGGCGAAGTTGCCCTTGAAGAGCGCCTCGGCTTTGGTATTCAACGCCTTGGCGCGTGTTTCGGGAGCTACAGCAGTGTCAGCGGCCACGCCCTCCAGCAGGGCAAAGGCCGGCTCGTTCTGGCTGCGTGCGATATGCGCCTCGGCCAGGTTGATGGTGGTCGTGGCGCGCAACTCGGGAGTGGCTTCGGCAGAAGCCCAGAGCTTCTCGAAGGCCGCCTTGACCGCCTCGATCTCGACTTTGCGGTCACGCCCCATCTGCTGCGCTTCACGTATCTGGCGGTTGAACTCATCGCTCAGCTTGGGAGCCTCCGGGGCACCCAGAACCATCTGCCCGACAGCGGCCAGTAAGGCAGCCGTAAACAAAACTCTTGAAATTGACTTTTTCATGACTCTCTTCACTCCACAGGCTTCAGCGTTGGGCCAACAGCTTCAAAATATGTTCGATCATCTCGGCACGCACCACCTCAAGGTCCATGGCATTGGGCTTGAGCAGAGCCAGATACTGCAGCGCCTTGCGGCCTGCTATCTTGCGCGCAATCTGCCCCGACTCAATCCCCTCCCTGGCCAGCAGTTTGAGATATGTAGCGTAGCGCATGTCGTCGACTCCCTCGCGGAAGCCCTCCCACTGCAGCGTATCGACTATCCCGCCGCGGTTGTACATCGCCACCACCATCGGTTTGTAGAGCTCGATCTCCAGGTCGTTCCAGTGCAACATGTCGAACTCGTAGTTGTAGACCATGCTGAGGTCGTTGAAGTAACCCAGCAGGCCGTGCTGCAGCCGGAAGTATTGCGGATTCTCCGGTCCGGTATGCTGCGACGCATAGAAGCCGACGTAGTTGTCGCCGATCCGGTTCCACGGCTCGATCTTGGCGGGCGAATCGGGCGCGCTGCCCATGGGATAGAAGTTGTAGGCGTAACCGCCCTTCATCAGGAGCGCATCGTGGCCGGCGCAACCGACCCGCATCCCCTGCTCCATATAGAATTCGAAGAATTTGCGGTGCGCCGTAACAAAGGCGGCGCCCTGCTCATCGCCATAGGTCGAGAGCACATCGGAGTGCCCCAGCAGCGAGCGGTAGAAGGCCGCCGTCTCGCTGGCAGCCTCCTTGGCCTGCATCAGCGAGTCGAAACGCATCCGGCCACCGAAGTTGAGCGCAAACCAGGGCGCCGCTTTGCCCTCCATCAGCGGCTTGGTGGTGAAGCCGAGCTTCTGGAGCAGCTTGAGCGTCTCTGCGGTGTGCTCCACCCCCGAGGGGTAGGTAAGGCCGTGGTTGCGCAGGTTGACCAGATACTCTTCAAACTTTTTGAGGCCCGTGGCGTGATCACAGTTGTGCAGACTCTTGATTCTGGAGAGGGAGTGGCCGCCCATGAAGGCGATCAACATCTCGCGGTCGAGATCGAAGTAGGTGGCCGCCTTGGGCAGGACAAAGGGGAGCACGCGGATAGCGACGGGGATGGTGGTCAGGGCGGTGTTGCCCTCGGCCACGGCGATCGACCCGTGGTAGACCCCCGGCTGCTGGTTGGCCGGCACCCGTAGCGTGGCAAAGAACTGCTTGAACTCGCCACTCTGCAGTGCAACCGGTTGCAGGCTCTTGGCATCCTCAAAGGGATCGGCCACCGGCCTGAAGGAACTGCCGGCATGCAGCTCCCGCGGTGCGCTGATCCAGACAAAGCGCTCGCCGCCCTGATCCTTGAGGCGCGCATAGTTGGCCACTCCGTCGAGGTCCACCTTGACCATATTTTCATCGTAGAGCAGCAGTTCCGGGATCAGCTTAAGCCCGACGTCGGCAAAGTAACTGATCCAGCCGTTGCCGTTCTGAAACCAGAGTTTGACCACCTTGATATCGAGCGCCGTCGCCGGTATCGTCGCCCCCTGCTCACTGCGGAAGGCAGTCGGCTTGAGCGTAACACCTTCCCGCTTGCCAAAGCTGTAGAGCTGGAAGGAGGCCGGTTCAAACTCATCCTGTGCCGCGACGATGCGCAGCTCGCCGTTAAAACGGCCATCCTCAGGATAGCTGTAGTGGAGCCGCATCACGTCGCTCATGGCCGGCACGGCATACCAGACCACCTGCGGCTGGGTCAGGCCAGCCTCTTTGGCATCGGCCGCCACACGGGTGCGGTTGAGCGGCAGCAGCCGCTGCGCCTCCAACCGTTGCGCCTCATAGACCGGATTGGCAGCCTGCAGCGCTAGAAGGCTGCTACAGTAGAGCGACAGCCAGACGACTCTCTTTTTCATCAGTTTTTCCTGTTGCTTGGCACTCATGTGCCCATTGGGTTAAATCAGATATTTTAGCATATCTTATGCCATCAGGACAATTTCAAAACGCTGAAAACGGCAATCGGTCAGTGACAGGGGGGTGGCAAAGGGGGTGCGAAGAATAGAAGCAGTACAGTGGATCGAGATCGGCGGAGGTAGTACAACGGACGACTATACGCTCTTTGTCACCTTACTCGCCCTCTTGCTCGTCACTCTTACTCCCTACCCCGTTTAAGGCAGCCGTTTAGGAGTAAAGGTTTAAGGCATGGAGGTTTAAGAGTACCGTGTAAGGTTAGCGTGTAAGAGTCGGGGAGCACCCTTGCTCGCCATCTTACTCGCCACCCTTAATCGCTTACGCTTAAACGACTGCGGCGGAACAGCTCGGGCGCTTCCCAGACAAGTGGACGTCGTGGTCGAACCCGGCAACAGCGACCGACAGAAAACCATTCTGAAACGACCGTAATCGTGGATGGCTGCGACGTGACAGCCCTTGTGCGCGACAACAGCGGCAACGTGCCACGTTGCTACCGCAGCAGTGATGCGGGGCGCTCGTGGCGCGAGTGGAGCGGTCACGGTTTCGCCGCGACTCCCTCCAAACTCTACGCCGGTGGCCCTGCTGGTCTGCCTACCCGGCACTGCACGAGCACGACGACAAGCTCTTCATCGCCTACACCGCCTGCATCGATGGAAGAAGGCAGTGTGCCCTCTCCATCGTGCCGGTGAGCGCCTTGCAACTCACATGAAACTGCGAGCGGATCGCAGCAGCCGGGGCTGCGCTACTCGGACAGGCGCTTTTCAAGCGCCTTGAGCTGTCTGGTCATGGCTGCCGGCAGTTTCTTGCCGAACTTGTCAAAGTGGGCCTGCATCTCGGGCAGCACCTTGCGCCAGCCGTCGATATCGACGCCAAGCAGCAGCTCCTGCTCCTCTTTGCTGACATTCAAACCTTTGAGGTTGAGCGAACCGGGAGCCGGCAGATTGCCGATCGGCGTGGCGACAGCCTCAGCCTTATTGTCGACGCGGTTGAAAATCCACTCCAGCACGCGGCTGTTGTCACCGAAACCGGGCCAGAGCCATTTGCCTTCGGGAGATTTGCGGAACCAGTTGACGTAGAAGATCTTGGGCAGTTTAGCACCCTCGACCTTGCCGATCTTGAGCCAGTGGGCAAAGTAGTCGCCCATGTGGTAGCCGCAGAAGGGCAACATGGCAAAGGGATCGAAGCGGAGCTGCCCCATGCCACCGATGACGGCCGCCGTCATCTCGGAGGCCATCGTGGCACCCAGGAAGACGCCATGCTCCCAATCGAGCGCTTCGTTGACCAGCGGTACCACGCTGGCACGACGTCCGCCGAAGAGGAAGGCGCTGATCGGTACACCGTCGGGGTCCTCCCACTCGTCGGCGATCACGGGGCACTGGCGTGCCGGCACGGTGAAGCGGGCGTTGGGGTTGGCAGCCTTGACGGGCTTGCCATCGGGACCCTTCATATCGGGTGTCCAGGGGCGGCGCTTCCAGTCGACAGTCGCCTCGGGCACTTTGTCCATATCTTCCCAGTAGACGTTGCCATCGAGCGTGATGGCGGTATTGGTGAAGATGGCATTGCCGCGATTGCAGGTGATCATGGCGTTGGGGTTCGACTTCATCGAAGTGCCGGGGGCGACGCCAAAGAAGCCGGCCTCGGGGTTGATGGCGCGCAACTGGCCCTGTTTGTCAAACTTCATCCAGGCGATATCGTCGCCGATCACCTCGACCTTCCAGCCCTTGATCGTCGGCTTCATCATGGCGAGATTGGTCTTGCCACAGGCCGAGGGGAAGGCGGCGGCGATAAACTTCGACTCGCCCTTGGGGTTGGTCAGCTTGAGAATCAGCATATGCTCGGCCATCCAGCCTTCATCACGCGCCTGGACGGTGGCGATGCGCAGTGCAAAGCACTTCTTGCCGAGGAGTGCGTTGCCGCCGTAACCGGAGCCAAAGGAGAGAATCTCGCGGGTCTCGGGGAAGTGGGTGATATACTTCTTCTCCATCGGAGCGCAGGGCCAGGGAACGTCGGTCTCGTCCGGCTCGAGCGGGGCACCGACGGAGTGGACGCACTTGACAAACTCGGTGCCTTTGTCGATCCGCTGGAGCACGATGGAGTCGACACGCGTCATAATCACCATGTTGGCGACGACGTAAGGGCTGTCGGTCAGCTCGATACCATACTTGGAGATCGGCGAATTGATCGGGCCCATTGAGAAGGGGATGACGTAGAGGGTACGGCCCTTCATGCAGCCTTTGTAGAGTCCCTTCAGGGTTTTCCGCATCTCGGCGGGAGCGCACCAGTTGTTGGTGGGGCCGGCATCGGCCTCCTTTTTCGAGCAGATATAGGTGCGGTTTTCAACACGCGCCACATCGCTCACATCGGAGCGGCAGAGGTAGGAGTTCTTGGGCTTGTCCATCTTGATGAAGGTGCCCGATTTTACCATCAGGTTGCAGAGCTCGTCGTACTCGGCCTGCGAACCGTCGCAGAATTGCACTGCGTCGGGTGTGCAGAGATCGATCCACTCCTGGAGCCATTTTTTGAGTTCCGGGTTCTTAAGCTTGCTGAGTTCCATACTAAGTCCTTCGGGGGTTGGGGGGGCGACATGTGCGCACGTGGCGCTGATTGGCGGGAAAGCATAGAGGTTTTTGTGGCCTGCGTCAAACAAAAGTTTATCAAAACGGAGTTGGGTCGCAGGCTGAGTCGCTCCATTGTGGAGAGGTTAGTGAGCGCACTGGTTGTCGCCAACCTCAAGGCTGCCCTGCAGGAACTTCGCTGCCAGCTCTTCAGGCGGCGCAAGTGTCACACCCGCTACCACACGGATACCATCGGCTGTCAGCAGCTCCTGGGCACGCACGCCGATACCGGCCGCAATCACCACCTCTGCTCCCTGTTCGCGCAGCCAGCGGGGCAGCACTCCCGGCTCGTGCGGCGGTGGTGCCAGTCGCTCCATGCCGGCAATTGACCGGCCATCTGCTGCAACCGTTACAAAGACAAACTCTTCACAATGACCAAAGTGCTGGCTCACAGCACCGTTTACAAGCGGAATTGCAATTTTCATACTGATGATTCTCCAATGGTTAAAATTGTGCCGCTTGGGCGGCACCAAAGCTGCCGGGAAAAGCTGCCCGTAGCCGGACTGTGCCCCACTTCCCGTACATCGGGCAACGCAAAGTTGTCGTCCCATAACTTATCATGCTTTGCCCCGACATCAAAGCCTCATTTTCCCACAGGACCAATTTGCATACCTGAATACCTGTAATTCTTATGGTCTTTGCCGACGTGAGATGCTAGCCTGTGGCGCATGAAGCAGCTCTTTATCAAATCCCCCTGCATACCCGCCACTGCAACGCTGTTGCTCTCTCTACTGCTGGTCGTCGCTGTCGGTTGCCATCGGGCCGCTGAGCCGCCCGCCGTTATACCGCTGCCGGCCACTCCTCTGGCTACCGCGCCTGCCACGCTGGGTAGCCGGGCGCTCGACTACGTCACCCGTCTGGCCGCGCTGGGTCCGCGCGATGCCGGCACGACAGGAGCCGTGCAGGCCGCTCACTGGTTGTCCGCAGAACTGCAACGGCTGGGGCTGGAGACAACCATTGAGGCCTTCGAAGATAAAACACCCGACGGCTCCGCCACCTTCTACAACGTCCTGGCCACACTGCCAGGCAAGCGACCGACCACCATCCTGCTACTCTCCCATTACGATACTAAAAGCGGCATCGCCCCCGACTTCATCGGTGCCAACGATGGTGGCTCCTCGACCGGACTGCTGCTGGCGTTGGCAGAATACCTGGCAACACAACCGCCGCCACGCCATACCATCCAGTTTGCCCTGCTCGATGGCGAGGAGTGTCGCTATCGCTATGGTTCCAATGATGGTCTGCATGGCAGCCGCCACCTGGCAGCCAGACTGGCACGTGAAAAGGCACCGCTGGCAGCCGTGATTCTGCTCGATATGATCGGCGACGATGACCTCACCCTGACGATACCGCGCAACAGCAGCAGCGACCTCAAGCTGCTGCTGCTCGATGCCGCCGCAGCGCACGGCGCGCGGCAGCGCATCAAACTGCTGGCCAGCGAGATTCTCGACGACCACCAGCCCTTCCTCGATCACGGCTTTGCCGCCATCGATCTGATCGATTTTGAATATGGTTCGCGTCCCGGTGCCAACGACTACTGGCACACACCGGAAGATACCCTCGACAAGCTCTCAGCCGAGACGCTCCAGCTCGTCGGCACCATCACCTTGGAGATGATAGCACGCCTCCTGTAGCACCGTGGCTGAGCCGCCTAAATCTGCTTGTGCATCCAGCGGCCGGTCATGAACCAGCTTACGGTAAGAACCATGTTGGTGAAGTTGGCGGCGCCCATGGCCCACCAGACGCCATGCACGGGGGGCTCGAACCAGTGGCGTGTCAGGAGCGGCTTGAGCCAGGAGAGCGTCTCGATTAGCCACCAGCCGCTGTCGGCCAACGGGGCCAGCAGTCCTGAGAAGAGCAGCGCCAGCGGCACCTGTATCAGCCAGAGCGCGATAATTGTGAAGATCATCGTGGCGAGGGTGCAGCCGGCGCCGTTGAGGGCGCGGTCGCAGACGATCGAGATGCCGGACATCAGGTAGAAGGGGGTGACGATACGCAGGAAATTGCTGCCGACCGCCACCACCTCGGGCGTGTTGTTGAAGAGGCCCACAAACTGCCGTGAGAAGAGCCCCATCACGATCACCGAGCCAAGCACCATCAGCTCAACCAACGCCACGCTGGTCCAGGTGGTGCGACGGGCGCGCAACGGCTGGCCGGCGCCCAGATTCTGGCCTACCAGAGTGGCCGTGGCATTGCCGAAGACGAAGCAGGGCATCAGCAGCACCATGTGCCAACGCATGCCGATGCCGTAACCGGCGGTCACCTCGGTGCCGAACCTGGCGATCACCCAGAAGAAGACGAGCCCCATCATGCTGCGTGAGGTCATCTGCGCCATGCTGGGCAGTCCGATCTTCAAGAGCCGCAGGTTGTCGCCCCAACGTGGCTTGAAATCAGGTAGCTTTAGATGGAGCTGCAGGCTGCCTTTGAGCATCAATCTGGCAATACCGACCGCTGCCACGAGGTTGGCCAGCACCGTGGCCCAAGCTGCGCCGGCGACGCCGAAGCCGGGTAGCGGCCCCAGCCCGAAGATGAAGAGGGGATCGAGCGCCATGTTGAGCACGTTGGCTGCCAAGAGGGCGAGCATCGGGATCACGGTGTTGCCTGAGGCCTGCAGCGCGCTGCTGGAGATGAAGAGCACCATGCCGGTAGCCATACCGAGCAGACTGGCCCGCAGATACTTGACGGCTGCGGCCACTACGTCCGGGTCGCTGTGCAGCAGACCGGTGATCGGCTTGAGCAGTGGCAGAAAGCCGACTCCCATGAGCAGCGCTATGATCACACCGAGCGTGAGCGATTGTGCCGCCTGACGGGAGGCGCGGCGCACATCACCGGCGCCGTAGGCGCGCGAAACGAGCGCCACCGTGCCGGTCGCCACCCCCATCTGCACCGGAAAGAGGGCCATCAAGACGACACCCGAGAGGGCCAAGGCAGCGATCGAGACGGGTCCCAGACGTGCGACCCAGAAGAGGTCGATCAGATTCTGGGCATTCTGTAGCAGAGCGCTGGCGAACATCGGACCGGCCAGGCTGAGAATGGCACGGGCGATATTGCCTTGTAAAAGTTGTTTCGAGTGTCGTTTCATCTTGTAGAGCGGTGCGGGGTGCCGCGCCTGCCGGGGCTGTGGCGGATGTTGCGGGCTTCAAAGGCGAGCAGGCGGCAGTCGAGCGGGCCGTTAAAGAAGGGGAAGCGGCGTTGCGGCTCGCGCCCCAGTTCGCGTGCCAGCATGGGGCTGTCGGTGATCAGGGCGGTGCGATAGTCAGGCAGAGAGTCGATAAACTCCCCGAGCCGCCGATAGAGGGGACGCAAGGCTTCGCGTTCACTCAGACGTTGCCCATATTCGGGGTTGAGAAAGAGGACGCCGAAGCCGGGGGGGATGGTGGTCTCGGCAAAGTCGCACGTCTCAAAGGTAATCAGGTCGTCGACGCCGGCGCGGCGGCTGTTTTCGCGGGCCTGGCGGATCATGGCCGGCGAGATGTCGGAGGCGATGATGGGGGGGATGGCCTCCTGGGGGCGCTCGGCGGCGCGGGCGGCGGCACACTCCGCCTGCCAGAAGGCAGCCGGGGAGATTGCAAGTTGTGAATCGTGAGCTGAGGCAGGGAGAAGAGGCTCACAGGCAGGAATGCCTGTGTTACATTGTTGCGGCGGCGACGGCGCGCCGCCCTCCAGGGAGGGGGCGTGGTAGCCGCGCAGGGCTTGGAAGGAGAAGTGGGAGCGCAACAGGCCGGGGGCGCGGCGGCGTGTGATCATGGCGGCTTCGATGGCGGGTGTGCCGCTGCCGCACATCGGAGCGACGAAGGGGGCGTTCCAGTCCCAGCCGCTGGCCATGATGGCGGCGGCCGCCAGCGTCTCCTGCAGCGGCGCGGCACCGGGGTGGAGGCGGTAGCCACGCCGGGAGAGCGACTCACCGGTGGTATCGATAAAGAGTCGCAGCTTGCGCTCCTGCCAGAGGATAAAGATGGAGGCACCGTGAAAACCGCTGCCGGAGTCGGGGCGCTGGCCATATGCCTCACGCAGTCGATCGACAATGGCATCTTTGGTGCGCAGCAGCGGCAGACGGGTGTCGCGGACGGTATCGTTGCGCACAGCGCCATGTACCGTAAAGAAACCGTCACCGGCAAGCCACGCCTCCCACGGCAGGCTGGCAACGTGGTGGTAGAGATGCTCAATCGTCTTGGCCTGAAACTCGCCCACCGACCAGAGCACACGGGTAGCGGTACGCAGCCAGAGGTTGAGGCGCATGGCGTCGCACATCGTGCCGGCCACCACGACCGAACTCTCATCTTCGCGGATGATGCGGTAGCCGAGTCCCTTGGCCTCGCGGCTGGCATAGGGGGCCAGTCCGAAGGCGCAGGCGAGGCTGATCTCACCACTCTCTTGCCAGAGGTCAACCATTACACGTCCCGGCCATCACTCCTGCTCCGCGAGCCAGTTGGCGAGTGCGGCCACCAGGTCGTGCCCGAAGCGGCGCGCACGCGCCACGGAGACCTCAACGCCACCGGCAGTGCCGTAGGGAATCTCAAAGGTGGTGGCGAGCAGGATGCCGGGCAGATCGCCGCTCCAGCGGGTAAAGCCGAAGCCGCCGCTGAAGTTGCGTGCCACGTTCCAGCCGACTCCGAAGGGGAGGTCGTTGCTGGCGCGGTAGGGAAGCCCATCAGGCGAAACAGCCGCCTCAAGCAGGCTGCCAAAGCGCTGCTGCGCCGCCCAGTGGCGTGGATATTCCCGCCCCACCTGGTAGACCTGCGACTCATAGGAGCCGATCAGGGCCGGGCAGTGGAGATCGAAGGTGGCCGTAATGCCATGTGTCTCCGCCCAGCCGCCCAACAGCTTGCGGATGGCAGCGGTCTCGGCGTAGAGGCTCTCATCCTTGTAGTCGCGGTTGTGGTCGCGCGGGGCGCGGTTTTTGCCCTGATCGCCAGCCTCAACGCCATCTTTGTCGGCGAAGGGGATTATGGTGAAGCTGACCTCGTGGCGCAGCGCGGCGGCAGCAGGCGTATCGGCCAGCAGGGCGCTGATGACTCCCTCCAGCGCGTAGCTGGCGATCACTTCACAACAGTGGTGACGTGCCGTAAAGACGACGTGGCGCTTGCCGTGACCCGGCTCACATCCCAGTTGCAGCAGCTCGACGTTGCGTCCTTTGCGCGTCTGGCAGAGGCTCTGCAACTGCCAGACTGGGCTTGGCGACAGCGTGGCAATAAAACGCTCCCAATTGGCCTGGGTATAGACGAAGCTGACAGCCAGGAGCAGGTCGTCGCCGTGAGCGGGGATGGAGATGGTGAAGCGGTCGGGGCTGAAATCGTGGTTCTGCCACTGCCAGGTGAGGCCGCCGTCGTAGGAGAGGGCGGGACCGGTCATGCCGACGGCCCGCCACGGCTCGAAGATGAAGTTGAGCTTGCGTCCGGCCGCACCGCGCAGACGCAAGGCCCAGTAGAACCAGCCGCCGACGGTGTCGCGCTGGTCGGGGTGGAGGTAGATGGTGTCGCCCTCAATGCGGTCTACGGCGATGTTGCCGCCGGGAAAGTTGCTGTCAATCTGGATCATGTTCTGGCTCGCTTGGTGATGGATTATGAAAGGCTACTCTGCAAGCAGATTCAGTGCCCGCGCAGCGCCGCGCAGGCGTTGGCAGACGCGCTCACGCCCGATCAGGGCCAGCATCTCGAAGAGTCCCGGCCCTTCGCTGCTGCCCGAGACGGCCACCCGCACGGGGTGCACGAGAGCGCCGATACCGAGGTTATGCTCCTCGCCGAAGGCGCGCAGCGCGGCTTCACTCGTGGTCTCGGTAAACTCCGGCAACTCCTCGAAGAGGGTGGCAATCTGTTGCAGCAAGTCGAGCGTGCCCGCCGGCTGCAGCCGTTTGGCGACGGCTTTGGGGTCGAACTGGTAGTCGTCGCTGAAAAAGTAGGCGCAGTTGGCCGGCACCTCGCTAAAGACCTTGGTGCGCGGGATCATCTGGTCGAGAATCTCCTGCCAGACAGCCGGGGCGACGCTGCGGCTGTCGAGTCCGCCCGCCAGCAGGCGTTGGCGGAACTCGCTCTCTACCTGGCTGCGCGGCAGGTTGCGCAGATACTCGCCATTCATCCACTGCAGCTTGCGCAGGTCGAAGCGGGCGGCGCTCGATTTGCAGCGGTCGAGGCTGAAGGCCGCCACCATCTCGTCACGCGTCATCACCTCCCGATCGTCACCGGGGGCCCAGCCGAGCAGCGCCAGGAAGTTGAAGAGCGCCTCGGGCAGGTAGCCCTGCTCCTGGAAGTCGCCGACAAAGGCGGCGCCATCGCGCTTGCTGTAGGGTTTGCCCATCTGGTTGACGATCATCGGCAGGTGGGCGTAAATGGGCGGCTCGGCACCCATGGCGCGAAATATCTCGATGTGGCGGAAGGTATTCTCGACGTGGTCGTCGCCGCGGATGACGTGCGTAATCCCCATGTCGAAGTCGTCGACGACATTGGCCAGATGGAAGACGGGGGTGCCGTTGGAGCGGACAATGACGAAGTCGGGCGAGTCTTCAGCCTTTTTGCGCATGCGCCCCTTGACGGCGTCCTGAAACTCCAGGCGTCCGGCAGCCGGCATGCGGAAGACGACGCACTCGCCACCGCCCTCACGCTCTTCACGGTAGGCAGCGCCGCTGGCAAGCAGTTGTTCGACCACCTCCAGATGGCGCTCCGCACGGGCGCTCTGGTAGACCGGCTCCTCGTCGTAGTCGAGGCCGAGCCATGCCATGACGCGCAACAGCGTCTCAATCGCCTCGGGGGTGGAGCGCTCAAGATCGGTATCCTCGACGCGCAGTAGAAAGGCACCGTCGGCATGGCGCGCAAAGAGCCAGTTGAAGATGGCGGCGCGGATATTGCCGATATGAACCTGTCCCGTGGGACTGGGGGCGAAACGAACACGTACCGACATCTCTTACTCCAGGCTGATGGCGATGGCCGAGAGCGCATCGATCTCTTGGCCGAGAGTGGCAACAAAGTCGGGCGAAACCGACTGGTTGAGCTTGAAGATCAGGAGCGAGCGATTGGTCCTGAGGTCGTGTGGATTGCGCATATCTTCGATATTGACGCCCAGATCGGCCAGACGGCGACTGACGGCGGCCACGACGCCGGGGCGGTCGTCGTAGATGCAGAAGAGCATCTGTCCGCTCGGCTCGAAGTAGAGACGGTCGAACTCGTTGATACGGGCGATCATCAGGCGCGATTCAGTGACGGTACCGCGGACGCTGGTACGCTTGAGCCGGTGGTGGCTCCCCTCCTCGACGATCAGATCGAGGGTGATCGAGTTCTGGAAGCCTTTGTCGGGATCGACCGCGCGGTTGACATACTCGATGCCGTGATCTTTAAGGAAGCGCAGCGCCGCCTTATGGTCGCCCAGGCGCTCCCCGCCCTCCCAGATGCCGGAGATCAGCGCCGGCAGCAGCCAGTCGGCGAACGGCTCAAGCTGCCCGTAGAAGCTCGTCTCGATCATCTTGATCGGGGCGCTGCGCCCGGCCATGGCACGGGTGAGGCGGGCACAGGCAAAGGCGAGGTCGCAGTAGGCTTTATCGAGCCCCTCCGGCACGTCGCGATTGACGATATAGGCGGTGGCACCGCGCACGTCGAGATCGATCAACTCCTCGGCCGCCCGCTTGGCGGCTGTGAAGTTGGCCTCGTGGGTGCTGGCACCGAGGTGCGGCAACATCAGGTCGGCGATATCGGCCACCGATTTGGGGCCCGGCTCATCCTTGGGGTAGACGTCGGTCAGGTAGCGCAAGCGCTTCTCCGCCTTGACGGCCCGCAGCGCCGCCTCATCGACGATCCCGGCCCGGGCGCAGTTGACGATGCGGGCCCCCGGCTGCATCAGCGCCAGCAGGCGGGTGCTGACGAGGTTGCGGGTGTCGTCGTTTTCCGGCACGTGGAGTGTGACGATGTCCGACTCCTTGAAGAGTCGTTCGAGATCGGTCGGTTCGATACCGGCATCGCGCACGCGCTCGCTCGGGATCAGGGGGTCGTAGCCGAGCAGGCGGCACTCAAAGCCACGCAGACGTTTGGCCACGAGGCGTCCGATATTGCCTAGGCCGACGATACCGACCGTCTTGCCGGCCAGTTCATGGCCCATAAAGCGCTTCTTCTCCCACTGACCAGCGCGGGTGGAGACATCGGCCGGCACGATAAAACGCATATCGGCCAGGATCATGGCCACCACCTCCTCGGCCACGGCGTTGGAATTGGCACCCGGCGTATTCATCACATCGACATCACGCTTGCGGGCGTATTTGGTGTCGATGGTATCATAGCCGGCACCGGCGCGGACGACCACCTTGAGCTGCGGCAACTGATCGATGAGTGCCGCTGTGATCTTCTCGCTGCGCACGACCAGGGCAAAGGTATCGGGGTGGGCTGCCACCAACTCCGCCAGCGGCGTGGTGGCATCCTGAATCACCTGATAGCGCCCGGCAGCCTCAAGAGTCTGAGCTGCGATGGCATCCAGCTTGGTGGGGATTAAAATCTTTTTCATGCTTCTACACAACCTGTCTCTGTGTTACACTGGTAAATCTTGACATTGACAATACGCAGCTTCCGGAAGTCGGATACGATTCGCAGGCACGCGGTGTCAAATGGCTTTTGATTTTAGACTTCTGACCGATGCAACGCAAGGATTTTCCACCTGTTATGCAAGCAGAGACGCCGTTTTACCGGTGGGCACGCCTCCCGGGAGTGGCGATCGGCCTGCTATTGCTCTGCCACTTTAACGCCGCAGCTATAACGCCCGGCCGTTATAGTGGTTACGATGCGGGGCAGGATGAGCTGGTGTTGCAGCCCTTCGAGGCATCCAGGGCACCGCAACGCAAAACCACCAGCATCTTCAAAACCAGCGCCAGACAGGCGACGCCCGCACTGCAACTGGCCTTGGCTCGTGAGCTTGAGACTACCGATTCGCTGACAGCCGCAGCCAAGGCCTGCGATGCGCTGGTGCGGCGCTGGCCCTATGCCCCGGAGGCGGCGACGGCACAGTTGCGCCTGGCCGAGATACTGCAGAGGCGCGGCAGAGTTAAGCAGGCCTTCGATGCCTACCACTACCTGATACACTTCTACCCGGAGAGCGCACCACTGCGCAAGGTGCTCAAAGAGATGCAGAGCCTGACCGAGACGACCCTGGCCCGCGGCAAGCGTGCCCGGGCGCTCGATATGTATCTGACACTGGCAGAGCAGGCTCCCAACTGGTCGGGCACACCGGCGGTGCTGCTGGCCGCCGGCAAGCTGCAACAGGCCGACAAGGAGTGGTTCGACGCGCTCGAGACCTTTGAGAAGATCAGCGCCAGCTTCCCTGAGAGCGCCGAGGCCGAGAGTGGTGCTGCCGCTGCAGCCCATATCCTCCATCGTCTCTCGCTGCGCTACCGCGAAGACGATGCCATCCAGCGCCGCGCCCAGACGGGCCTCAACTCCGTCTTGCGCCGCTACCCCGGACATGCCGAACGTGAGGAGTTGCAGCGTGAACTCGCCGAACTGACCGCGCGCCGCTATGAGCAGCACTACCGCAAAGCGGCCTTCTACGACTCACCACGCTTCAAGCCGGCGGCGGCCATGACCGCCTACCGCGAATTTATCCGTCTCTTTCCCCATGCACCGCAGGTACCTGCCGTGCAGCAGCGCCTGAGCCAACTGGCCGGACAGCAGGGAGAGTAGTCCACCGTTCAGAGAGGAGAACAAGATGCGTTTTACCAAACTTCAGTTGCTTGTACCGACGCTGTTGGCCATCATTCTGGCAGGCGGCTGCCTTAACTATCGGGTCGGCACGACGCTGCCACGCGACCTGCGTACAATTGTGATCGAGACCTTTGTCAACGAGAGCGGCGAGCCCAATCTCGAACATGAGCTGCAACGCGCCATGCGCCAGGAGGTGCAACGCGAGGGCCAACTGCGCCTGGCCACACCCGAGACCGCCGCCATCAAGCTCAGCGGCACTATCCTCAACTACACGCTGGCGCCGATGCGCTACGACCAGGACCGCCCCAAGACGGTAGCCGAGTACCGCGTCGAGATCAAGGTGCGTATCAACGCTGTAGAACGCGCCACCGGCAAACCGATTACCTCTCAGACTGTCATCGGTGATACCACGCTGCAGGTGGGGGGCGACCTGATGACGGCTCGCCGCACCGCTCTCCCGGCCGCCACCCGTCAGGCAGCGCACGAAATCATCAATGCTGTGGTCAGCGCCTGGTAGCAGCAGCAGACGGACAAGAGAGATGGCCAGTAAAGTCAACGAAGTGCTCAACACCTGGAACAGCCGCAAGAGCGCGGAGCTCTACGGTATCGACGCTTGGAGCAGCGGCTACTTCGGGATCACCAGAGACGGCTACACCTCGGTCAAGCTCAACAACTCGGTGGGCGAGGTCGAGGTCAAGCTCTGGGATATCATCGAGGGGCTGGGCGAACGCGGCATGTCGCTGCCGCTGTTGTTGCGCTTCAGCGATCTCCTCGGCTCGCGCATCGCCCTGATCAACGAGACCTTCCTCACCACGATCGCCGAATACGGCTATAAAAACAGCTACCGCGGCGTCTACCCCATCAAGGTCAACCAGCAGCAGCGGGCGATTCAGGACGTCGTCACCTTCGGCGCACCCTACCACCACGGCCTCGAAGTGGGCAGCAAGGCCGAACTGATGATCGCCCTCGCCATGTTGCGCGATCCCGAGGCCTTCCTCGTCTGCAACGGCTACAAAGACACCGAATTTATCGATCTCGCCCTCTCCTCGCTCAAGATGGGGTTGCAGACGCTCCTCGTAATTGAAACCCCCTCCGAGCTGAAACTCATTATGGAGCGCTCGCAGGCGCTCGGCATCCGTCCCCGCCTGGGTGTGCGCGTCAAACTCGCCTCCAATGCCGGTGGCAAGTGGACCGACTCCGGTGGCGAACGCAGTGTCTTCGGCCTCACCCCGCAACAGGTGATTGCCCTCGTCGATGAACTGCGTGCGGCCGGAATGCTCGATACCCTCGAAATGCTCCACTACCATCTCGGTTCACAGATTCCCAACATCCGCGATATCCGCTCGGGGGTGGTCGAGGCGGCCCGTGTCTACGTCGGCCTGGTGCAGGAGGGGGCGCGCATGGGCATCATCGATATCGGCGGCGGTCTGGCGATCGACTACGACGGCTCACGTACCAACTTTGCCAGCAGCGCCAACTACCAGATAGCCGAATATTGTGCCGACATCGTCGAGGGGATTATGGAGCCGTGCGCTGAGGCCGGGATTCCCCATCCGCTGATTATCAGTGAATCGGGACGGGCGCTGATCGGCTACTACTCGGTGCTCCTGATGAACGTGCTCGACACCGCCCGCCTCGAAGTGGAACAACTGCCGACCGACCTGCCGGCAGAGCTGCCGGCACCGCTCAACAACCTGCGTGAGGTGGCCGAGACCCTGCGCTCCAAAAACCTGCAGGAGTACTTCAACGACGCCCTCTACTACCGCAGCGAAATCTACGCCGCCTTCGCCCGCGGCCAGCTTACCCTGCGCCAGCGCAGCCTCGGCGACCAGCTCTTCTGGCATATCCTCACCCGCATCTCGGCCGAGCTGCCGGCCTTGAAGCGCATCCCCGAAGAGCTGCAGGCGCTCCCCGCCCTGATGGCCGACGTCTACTACTGCAACTTCAGTGTCTTTCAGTCGCTGCCCGATGCCTGGGCTATCGACCAACTCTTCCCCATCATGCCGATCCACCGCCTCAACGAGCGGCCGCAGCGCCTCGCCTATCTCTCCGATATCACCTGCGACTGCGATGGCAAGATCGATCGCTTTGTCGATTCGCACGATGTCAACCCCACCCTGCCGGTTCACGAAGTAGCCCCGGGTGAGGAGTATATCCTCGGTGCCTTCCTCGTCGGAGCTTATCAGGAGACACTCGGCGACCTGCACAACCTCTTCGGCGACACCAACGTCGTCAGCGTCAGAGTCGATGAGGATGGCGAGATCGAGTATGTCGAGGAGCTGGATGGCGACTCCGTCGCCGACGTCCTCTCCTACGTCGAGTATACCCCGGCGCGTCTGGTCGAGCAGTTCCGCTCACTGGCCGAGGAGGCCGTCAAGCAGAAGCGGATCACGGCCGCCGAACGCCGCGTCATCCTGGCCGCCTACGAAGCCGGACTGCGCGGCTACACCTACTTTGAGAGTTAAGCGATGGAGACCGCCAAGCCCGTCAGGATCATGCCCTGCCTCGATATGCAGGGTGGACGCGTTGTCAAGGGTGTGCGTTTCGTCGAGCTGCAGGATGCCGGCGACCCCGTCGCCTGCTGTCGCGCCTACTGCGACGCCGGTGCCGATGAGATCGCCCTGCTCGATATCACCGCCACCATTGAGGGGCGTGCTACGCTGCTCGATGTCGTCCGGCGTGTTGCCGCCGTCGCCACGATCCCCTTTACCGTCGGCGGCGGCGTCAACAGTGTGGCACGGGCGGCCGATCTCTTCGCTGCCGGCGCCGGCAAAATCTCCACCAGCAGTGCCGCCTTCCGTCAGCCAGAGCTGATCGCCGCACTGGTGACCGAATTCGGCGCCGCACGCATTACCGTAGCGATCGATGCCGGGCCCAACCGGGAGCTACCCTCCGGCTACGAGGTCTATGTCGACGGCGGCCGTACCGCAACCGGCCGTGATGCCGTTGAGTGGGCCAGAGAGATCGCCGGCCACGGTATCACCACCATCCTCCCCACCAGCAAGGCGACCGACGGCGTACGTCATGGCTATGACCTGGCCCTGATCCGTCAAATCCGCCAGGCGACCGGCTGCGAGGTGGTCGCCTCCGGTGGAGCCGGCACTCTGGCCCACTTCAAGGAGGCGGTCGAGGCCGGCGCCACGATTCTGCTGGCAGCCTCGGTCTTCCACTTCAAGACGATTGCCATTCCCGAGCTGAAGCGCTACCTGCAGGCTGCAGGTATAGCGGTAAACTGAGTGTGACACCGCTGAAGTCGTAGCCGATAAGGCAATGCTGCCTGGAGACAGGCCTTCTGTTGCTACTATCCGTTCAGCGCATCAGTCGAGCTTCTCGACCTCACCCGGCTCCAAGCCAAGTTGGAGGGCAGCAGGACGTTCGCAGGTTGTTTTTAGCAGCTCTGCCTCTCCACTCTGCGACGACT
>CAZRGQ010000027.1:0-20673 GCA_964599645.1 uncultured Lentisphaerales bacterium
GATTTAACACATGGTACGCAGCCAACAGTAACTTGGATTGGACAAGTAATCTTCCGCGACCATTTAAAAGCATATCTCTAACAACAAATACGACATCCGGTGTTGTGTCACCAATAGATCCTGAACCTGGCGCACCTAATAGGTGGGACATTCCTCGTGCAATCAACACCTATTTCCATCATGATGCTGCTTATGAGATGAGGTCACGCCCTATAACCGGCGGTCATGGACATCAGGCAATGTATTGTAGTGCAGGAAAACTTATTAAAGAACCGATTGCAGCAGGTGGCGCAGATTTTTATGCGCCCTATGATGCAGATGGTACACCGCAGATAAATACAAACCATCGAGATCATGATGTATATCCATTTATTCGTGCCTTACAACTCGACGGTAATCCGGTGCAGAAAGTCGGTAGCATAGGGTGGATAGATGCGCCGCGAAATTTTGATCGCCCTGCAATTTATAAAGGTGAGAACACCGACAAGTACGTTGAGAGACGGCCCGTTTTACCATGATGGAGAATAGCACCATGACACAAATAACCAGATATATAGCTATCATCGCCATACTCCATGCTTTTCATGGCTTGGGGCACGAAAATGTTGTCTACTATGGCACGGCTTCTAATTCATTAAACGTCTCCTTTGTCGACACAAGCCTATCTGCTGAAGCTCAAGCTGCGATTGGGGTTGACCTGCAGATTTGTCTCAGAGATTGGGGGCAAGCGACGACATTAGATATAGAAGGTTGTAAACCAGGGTGGAGCGGGTACCTTGATAATCCAGCTAAAAATCCACACTATCCAGCAGAAAACAAATTTCCAAAGAAAGTCGTTGCAAATGAAAACAATGAACTAAACCTTGTGATTCCTAAAAACCTGAGCGACGCCTATACCAATGCCTTTGTTTTTGCTGCCGCCAACTCTAACATTGTTGCCGCTGCCTATCAGTTTGTCTCCTTCGTCTCTTCACCTGCGTTTGTTAACATGCCGCACAGTGAACTTCCAAATTATCTATTTATGGGGGGGAAAACCACGTCAGAAGTAGTTGCAAAAGCCGAACAGTTGATCTCGGATTTGCAATGTCAAACCTACTATCCTCCCAGCTTACTCGGCTTTATCTATCTACCCAATGGGCCTGAAGCGACTAACTTATGGGTACTTATACCCTGCTCCAGCCACGTTGTGGGTGATCATTTTGAGTGGTCGCATTATCCCGCCATTTGGCACGATAATAAATGGAAATTCGGGTTTGGAGTCTGGCAAGATGAGTGAATGGCTGCCAGAGAGACATGTGCCCAGTAACAGGCTCGCATTTCGTGTTACCCAATATTTTATGGATACTCTGCGCCATGAAACCCTGACATATCGGGACAACATCTTGCAGAGTCACCGCTACACCTCATGCGATCCCTCCACCGGGATTCTGACCGAGACGACCCACTCACCCCTATCCGGTACTGCCACACACCAAAGTCGCTACGGGCGCACTTTAAGCGCCACCACCGCCGACGGCACCCGCTACAACTACTTCGATCCCTACGGGCGCGTCTTCCAGAGCGACCGTACCGTAGGCGACAATCCCCAGAAGTTTTACGAAATGTGGCTGGGCTATAACGACTACGGCAATGTGGCAGAGCGCGACCTCTTCCATGCCTCCGGCGACAATGTCATCGCCACCTTCCACGTCTACGACCCCTTCGGCCAGTTGATTGCCACTACTAACGCACTGGGAGAGGTGGAACACGCCACCTTTGATGCGCAAGGGCAGGTTACTGCCTCATCCGGCACTGTCTACCCGGTACAGCACGGCTACGACACTGCCGGACGCCATATTACGCTGCAAACCACCCGTGACGGCACAGCTTGGGACACCACCTACTGGCTTTATGACTCTGCCTTTGGCCTTGTCACCAACAAGCTTTATGCCGATAATAGCACCGTGAGCTACACCCATACAGCAGACGGCAAACTGGCTACCCGCACTTGGGCGCGGGGCGTTACTACCGCATACAGTTACGACCCTGCCCAAAACCTCACCTCCATCTCGTACTGGCGGACCTCTGTGTCCGCCGATGCCACACCAGCCATAACATTCGCCTACGATAGCCTCCAACGCCTGCAGAGCGCCGCTAACGGCTTGGCTGCCTATAGCTACACCCACAGCCACAGCGGAAACCTCACCAATGAGGTCGCCACCATCAACGGCACATTGCAAAGCATAGATCGCCGTTTTGACGAATACCAACGCCTGATCACGCTCGCTGTCAACGGCAAGCGGGTTGACTACAGCTACACCGCCAACCAGCTTAACCAATACACCTCGATCGGCAACGGTGCCACGATAGAGCCGGAATACGACCAGGATGGGAACATGATCTGGGATGGTCGGTTCCATTATACCTACGATGTCGAGAACCGCCTGATCTCGGTTTATTCCAATACCACTTGTGTCGTCTCTAACGCCTATGATCACCAGTCACGGCGTGTGCTGAAAATCTCTCACGGAGACGCAGAGACACGGAGTTACCTCTACGATGGCTGGAAGCTCGTACAGGAAACCATAGCAACCACCTCGTCCGTTACCACCAATCGTTACATCTGGGGTAAAGACCTCTCCGGTTCGTTGCAAGGTGCCGGTGGTGTCGGTGGCCTTGTTGCCGTCATCCAAGGTAGGGATGGCTCTCCGAGCTGTCCGTTCTTCTCCCTGTACGACAACAATGGAAATGTGTTGGCCTATATTGACGATACCGGCTCCATCGTCGCTGAATACCGTTACGACGCTTTCGGTAATACGATCTCTCAAAATGGTGCCCTCGCCAACACCTTCCCACACTGCTTCAGCACCAAGTACTTTGATGCAGAGACAGGGCTCTACTACTACGGCTACAGGTTCTACTCGCCGGAGCTAATGAGATGGTTGAATCGGGATCCGATTGAGGAAAAGGGTGGACAGAATATTATCAGCTACTATTCTCGATAGAGGGGGAACAGGACGCAGGGGTACGAGACAGGGGCAGGAGGGTCTCCAGAGGGCGTTTTAGGGGCAGAAGGGGCTTGGGGCGGGGATAGAAATACCGAAAGGGAGCTGGGGCCTTGCAGGGCGAATGCAGGGGAGCAGAAGAAAAAGCACATTTTTAAGCTAAACCATTCTGAGTGCCGGATTCTGGCTTCTGAATTCAGGGTGCGCATCCACTATTGTGGGTCGCATCCGTTAGTGACAGGGAGGAGACATCGCCTTGTCTGCACCTTTCACCTCTGCTACAATCGACCCGGTTTCAACCGACTTGTCACTGGCACTCATTAAGGGATTATGATGAACCTGAACTCTCTCAGCCTTCTCGACAACGCCGAATCGCGTTCGATCAGTGCGGAAAACTTCACCGGAGAAAAGGGCAAGGGCGGCATGGCTACCAGCGGCACTGGTGAGCGTTGTGCCCGTGAACTGGGCCAAGGCTGGAAGGTCTCCCCTTCAGTTCGTATCGCTTCCGGGCAGACCTTTGAACTGGCCGATATCACCGGCCCTGGCACTATCGAACAGATCTGGCTGACCACTTCCCACTGGCGTTTCAATATTCTGCGTATCTACTGGGACGATCAGGAGCACCCTTCAGTAGAGGTGCCAGTGGGCGATTTCTTCGCCTCCGGCTGGTGCAAATTTGCACCGGTGGTATCGTTGCCGGTCTGCGTTAATCCCGGCAGCGCCTTCAACTGCTACTGGCCGATGCCCTTCAGAAAACGCTGCCGCATCACGATGGAGAATATTTCTGATGATGACGTAACGCTCTACTATCAGGTAAACTATGCTGCAGGCAGCGTGGCAGAGAATGCCGCCTATTTTCATGCGCAGTTCCGACGGGTAAACCCGCTGCCATATAAGGATGTCTATACAATTCTTGATGGCGTCACCGGTCACGGACGCTACGTCGGCACCTACATGGCGTGGGGTGTCAACAACGCCGGCTGGTGGGGTGAAGGCGAGATCAAGTTTTATCTCGATGGCGATCGCGAGTTTCCAACAATTTGCGGCACCGGGACTGAAGACTACTTCTGCGGCTCCTACAACTTTGAAAACAAGGAGGAGCGCCGTTATCAGGAGTTTAATACGCCCTATGCCGGTATGCCGCAGGTAATCCGCCCCGACGGCCTCTACCAATCGCAGACACGTTTCGGGCTCTACCGCTGGCACATTACCGACCCTGTGCGCTTCAAGCAAGATTTACGGATTACGATTCAAGCTCTCGGCTGGCGCAGTGACAGGCGCTACCTGCCGCTGCAGGATGATCTCGCCTCCGTCGCTTACTGGTATCAGACTCTGCCGGGGCAGAAGTTCCCGGCATTGCCCGACCGCGACTATTTGGAGATTATTTAGCACATTGCCGGTCCCGCGCTGTGTGCTAGTGCAACAGGGGCGACATAGAGCGGGGTCGCCTCTGCCAGACGCGCCTCGGGGACGCCGCCAAACGCTCCGAGGAAGATCGTGCTTTCCCAACGTTCGCCGGGAGCCAGTGCGACGGGGCGGCAGAGCGGTTCGAGCGTAATGCCGGGACAGTTGTAAAAGCCCAGGAGTGTCGCAGGCTCGCCGATGACCACTAGGCCATCGCCATTTGCCGCGATAACACCCCGGTAAAGTCGTGGCCCCGGTCTGCACTGTCAGCCAGATGCCGCAGGCGGTATTGGGCGGCAGTGGCAAGGCGGGCAACTCCACCAGAGCATTGGGGAGGCGCAGTTCACCGAAAAAGCCATCCCACTCGTAACAGCCGGTGTAGCGCAACTGCAGCTCTCCCTCTAATGGTGTGCCATCATCGCGGCGCAGTGTGCCGAGCTCCGCCTGCAAGTTATCGAGTTGGCGATTGAGGCGCAGACCGAGTTGCAGTGAGCGCCGGTCGTTGGCCGCCAGTCGCAACTGCAGCGTGGGCGGCTCGCTACGTTCGGGATGGAGTTGCCACGGATAGATCACCTCCAGCGTGTCGGCTGCGAAGAGGGCAAAATCGTCGGCTGGTACCTTGTGCGACGGCACAGCCGCCAGCAGCCGTGTAGCGGCAGCCTCGACGGCCGCGACGGTCTCGCCCGTCACCATCAGATACCACGGCGTACCGTCGTCGTGGCGTATGACGCTGACTACGCCTGTGGGGTTGTTGAGATAGGCAGGGTCGCACCAGAGCCCCGCCATGGCAATGGCCTGACGCGCATAGCGGTGTACCAGCGGGCGCCCTACGACGAGCGGCAGGCCATCGTAGTTGTTGAGGGCATGGTCGTCGGAGACCAGATAGATGCCCGCCTTGGCGGCGAGACGCTGTGCCGCTTCGTACTCGCGGCGGCAACCTGCACGCGGGTAGGTCGCCACCAGACGGCGTCCCGCTACCAACGTCGCGGCAGATGCCAACTCTTCGTGCAAGCTACCGTACCATGTCGTTGCCTCTTGCCAACTTGGCCGGCGCCCTGTTCCTGAGAGACCTGTCGATGCCGCTGCGGGCATCCCGACCACTGGGCGGCGTTCGTTCCCGGTGACAAGCTCCACTTGCCACGCCTCAAGTGAAGCCGTCACCTCTCCCAGTACGGCGCGGTTGTCGAAGGTGGCCTGCAGTTGATATTACACTGCCCAATGTGGCACAGCCACGTTGGAACCACTCTCTGTCACCGGCTGCCAGGTGCTCCAGCGTTCATGCCGATCGGCAAAGCGTACTGCAGTCGCAACGGCGGCGCGCCCTGTCACGGAGAGCGCGACAAAGCGGAGATCGTCGGCGCCCCAGCGGTCGTGCTCTGCCTGTGCCAGTCGTTTGCCGTGGGCATCGAGCAGTGAGACCACGTAGTAGCATTGCCCCACAGTGGTAACTATTACCTGACGCACGGTAGCACGGCGTGCCAACGGCACGACGATCACGGCTGGCACCTGCGTTGGCACCCAGGCGCTATCGGAGTTGCCATCGGTGAGATTGGCAACCGTTCCGGGAGCCAGCCGCGCCAGCGGCCTCTGCGCCGCCACCAGATTTTCAGAGGTATCAGAGGGGCGTGGTGCAATTGAGGTTGGCGTTACAACCATCAGCCCGTCACTCGCCGGTGCGATAGAGACGGCTGGCCAGTCGGGCCAGGTGGCGGGCACCTCTGCCGCAGGAACTATAGCACGTGGCAGAGGGGGGCGCACAAAGTCGATCTCACCGCGTAGAAAAGCGAGGAACCAACCGGCGCGGGCAGCGTCACGCGATGCGGGCGCCAGCGCGATGGCTCGTTCCAACAGCGCTTCAGCGGCGGGCAGATCCAGACCAAGCAGGTAGTTGCGCGATGCAAAAATCTGCTGCCCATGTCCGCGCAGATGATTGCTATAGAGATCGAAATTGGCGCGCCGGGTCGCCAGCGGCACATTGGTATTGAGCAGAGTGCGTCCCAAGGTTGCCAGCAGACGACTATGCAGTGTGGCACTATTTGGATAGCGTCCAAACCAAGCTTGCGCCGCAGGCGCCAGCTCCTCCCAGGCGCTACGTTCCACGATGTCGTTGAGCAGATGGAATTCGGCCTGTGCCGCCTCGTGGGTTTCCGGGTGCTGTGGCACGAAGAGTCGCCAGCGCTCCAGCCACTGTGAACGCAGTTGAGGATCATTTTTAAGATCCTTGCCGACACTCCAATCCATGATGCGCTGATAGCCGCCGGCGGCGGCATCGGCCAGTGACAGGCGTACATCCCAAGCGATACTATCCGCCGTTCCAGTCAACCCCGTAACGGTCAGCCACAGCAGAAGGGAGACCCCAGACAGGGAACGCCAGCGTGGCTGCCATGTGGCGCGTAACAGACTCACCGGCACGGGAAATCGTCCGCCGGAGTTGCCAAGACAACTCCGTTCTCCGGCTCTCTGTTGGACTTGTTTCACTGCCACTCCTGTTGTGATAGTCTCTTTGGCTGCAACCGCGGGGCATCTCGCTTGCCCAGTTTGCCACAAGCACGCTCACACTATAGCTTCATTTTGATATAAGTGCAAACAGATACAAGTCCAAGGAGGCTGAAGGGGTAAGCTCGACGCCAACAACCTCTGGCAGATGCAGAACATCTTCAGCCATCAGTGGCACAGTTAGCGCACGAGGAATAGCGTCCCGCCGGGGATGTAGAGTCGCTGCGCAACGGCCATCTTGCAGGAGGTATCGCCGGCACCGGGGCCACCGGGACGCAAGACCGTCACGCCGATAAAGTGGCTGGAGAAGGCGTCGGGCTGTTTGTCGTTATCGATATCGAGCGTGAGGCGTTGTGGCATCGCCGCATAGATGGCGTTGGTAAAGGCCAGACCGGAGAGCGTCAGCGTAGCATTGTCGGCAAAGTTGTCAGTGACACTTATCACCAGCGTTTTGGCACTATCCTCATAGGTGACGCTGGCGGCCACGCTGCTGGCACCTGTGCCACCGAGTAGCGGCGTAGTCACTGTGCTGTCCCAAATGAGCGGCAACTCCCCTGAGATGGTGAGGCGCAGGTTGTGTTCCGTCGTGATGGTGGCAGGAGCGGTGTCGCTGATGGTGATGGTAGCAGACGGCACTTGCTGCCAGGTGCGCTCGATGATCTGGTCGCCCTCCAGCGCGAGGCTTGGTGCACTATCACCGAGCCGTACAGGTGCTGAGGCGGCGGCAGCATAACCGCTGCCACTACCACCGCTATACTTGCCGCCAGCCATAGCCGTTGTGAGGGTCAATCCGATAATGAGTGCAACAACTGCTGAAAAACGCTTTTTCATGGCTCTCTCCTTGCGTTTGGTGCGCTGCGGACGGCACGGATACCACCCGATACATAGTAGTTCTGCTCGGCGCGATAACGATCCGAGATGGCGCAATTGCGTGAGGCACTCTCCCAGTTGCCGCCACGCACACCGACTGAGGTGCCACCATATTTTACTTCGGTTGGATAGGGCCAGTCGGGGACGTTGGCCGTGCCATCACTGTTTAGAGTGCCATCGCCGTGCAGGCCGCTGAAGCCTTTAGGGGCGGAGGTGCCGCTGCTGATGGTGCGCTCACAGTTGTTGCCGGCCAGTTCCAGCACGCCGTAGTAGCTGGCTCCTGCCTCAAACTGGTCGCTGTCTGGCAAGGCGAGGCCGCCGGGACGCATCGGCGCGTTGGGGAAGATTTTATTATAAGTGCCGGACGAAATCAGATTGGCGCTGCGGATCGCCTTGGTCTCCTCGGGAGTGTTGCTGTTTACAAAACGGTTGGCTAAATGGCGTGCACCATGCCCCCACGGGAAGTCGCGTGGCTTGGGCGGCAGGGGGCCACGGGCGGCCTTCTCATACTCCATCTCGGTCATGGGGCGCAGGGCGGCCCAGTCGAGCCAGGCAAAAAATTCACGCCAGCCGGAGTAGGAGGGGGCTGACCCGGCATTTAGTGTGGCAGCACGCCAGGGGTGGAGGTTGCTGAAGTCGGGGTGGCTGCCGCTGATCGCGTTCTGGGTTCCCACGAAGTTTTGTGTGTTCGCGTAGTCACGCAGCGTAGCGGCCTGTGTTTCGGTAATGTTGTTTAGGAAGTCGAGATAACCGGCACGGCTTAGCTCGTACTTCATGATGTAGTAGGCGTTATAGCCGTTGGGATAGAGGTTGGTGAAGCTGCCGCTGATGCCGTAGGGACGTCCCATGCCGGCTGTCAAATTCATCCGCGGACTCTCGATCGTACCACTACCGCTGGCGACGGTGTTGGTCATATAGGGTGAATTGATGTAGGTCACGGTAAAGCTGCTGGCAGAGATGCCATCACCCACGTAGAAGGGACCCTCAGGGATATAGACCATCTCGAGGCCGTAGAGATGGATGCGCCCCTGTGCTTCGGCATTGACCCCATCCTGTTGCAGGTCCCACAAGAGGCGCATGCCGCTGGTGGCGAGCGTACCACGTCCGGTCGTAGTGCGCTGCACAAAGGCTCCCTTGCCGTCGTCGGGGACAACAGCAGAGCGCTGACTACCATCAGTATACGTCTGCATAACTGCATAATCATCTCCCGGCAAGGTGTGATCACCCAAGGGACACAGTATAATCCCAAGTACGATAACGACAATATAACAGAGTTATCTGACAAAGACAACCCTCCGTTGACAAGCGAGGGGGGGATAGCTTACTCTCTTGCCATGTTAAAAAACCAAAGTGCCCTGAACGTTGTTTTCATCACTGTGCTCTTGCTGGGCTTCCAGCCGGGGCTAATATATGGCGAGGTGGCGCCGGAAAACCGGACGCCCTACATCTCGACCTACTATATCGAGCCGAGTGTGGCTGTCGGTCAGGTGGCCAAAATAGGGTATTACGTCACCGACTTCGAGCAGCGGGAGTATCTCTACGACGACGATAGCGAGCGCTTTCTCATCGAGTACTGGGTAAATGGCGCCTATCACCGCCTGGAGGAGGTGGCAGCGGGAGATCACGAGTTGAATCTGGGAGTGCTGCCGCCTGGCAAGGTGCTTTTTGCCTTGCAGGCAACGGATAAGCTGGGGGTGAAATCACACCGCCTCTATCAGGAGTTTCGCGTCATCGATCCGGCGGCGCAGGCGATCAAGCCGGAGGAGGTGCTCTATCCCGATCTGGCGGCCTTCAACATCTCCAGCAACGACACCAATCCGGTCGCCACGACAGTGGGCCTGACGGCCTTGATCCGCTGGGCCAGTGAAAACGGGTATCGCAAAGTGGTCTTGCCAGAGGGGCGTTATCGCATCAGCGAGACCAATACGGTGCTGATGGCGTCTAACGTCACGCTCGACATGAATGGAGCCACCTTCAAGCTCAATCCCAACGCACTCGACAAGACGATGATGCTGGAGTTTATCGACTGTTATGATGCACATGTTGTTAACGGCACCTTTGAGGGCGATTTGCTGGAGCACGACTTTGACACCGCCCCCAACAACTCCGAGTGGGTACATGCCCTCAAAATTTCGCAAGGGAGCGAATACTGTACGGTAGAGAATCTGATGGTGACCAACGTTACTGGCTATGGCACTGGCACCAACCATCGTCATACCTATGATCGCATGGCGGCCATCGGTGACAAATTTGTTCCCGGTGACATCGATGAGGAGGGTAATGAGATACCATCGGAAGTGCGCACGACCAACTCCAACTATATCGATATTGCGCGTTTCCTGGAGAGTTACGGCTTCATCCAACTCGGTGTCTATCTCGGTTATCAAGGTAACCCGGCCCAACACTGGGTTTACAAGGCCCACTTCTACGATGAGGCGCAGCGCTATATCGAGTCGATCGAAGGCTATCTCTACCGACGTCTCTATCCGCCCGCCACGGCCCGCTATGCCCGTTTCACTCTCTACAGCACAGCTCAACCGACCACGCTCTGCGTTTACAACTTCCGTTCGCCCTACAACTGCGTTTTCCGCAATGTGAAGCATGTCGATGTGCGTTGCGTTGGCATGGCGCCCTGCGGCCTCAACAACATGCTGGTAGAGGGTTGCACTTTCAATAACTGCGGCATGAAGTCGGCCAAATGTGCCTTCGATGCCGAGGATGGTTGGGACTTGATGCAGGACTTCTTCTTTCGCAACAACGTCTTTGAAACAAATCCCCACAACGAGTTTCTCACCTGCGCCGGGCACAACTTTGTCATGGAGCACAACGTGATGAAGAGCTATATCTACGATCGCACGCGCAGCTACGTCTTAAGGGGCAACCAGCATAAGTCGGCTACCTATAAATATGGCACCGGAGTTCGGACCGGCTACAGCCGTGTCAGCGGCAACACCAACATGGGGCTGGCCACCATGACCTCAGTCACGACCGTGCCCGACAAATGGCAGGCGGTGCGCGATGATCTCTGCCTGGGCGGGGTGGCCGGCGATATCGGGCAGATGCTCAAGTTCTATCGCTGTGAGATCAAGGGGGGCAGGCTGAATGCCGCAGTCGAAGCGTGTCAGGTGTGGGGTGTCACCAATGACGGTAGCTATTTTGCAATCTCCAGCTCAATCGTGAGCAACAGCCACTTGAAACAGAGTTTGGTGACGAAGGCTACGATCAACGACTCCACGCTGGAGAATTCGCTCCTGACGGTACAGGGTGGCAAGATCACGGTGAGCGGCTCACAGCTTAACAATACGACGGCGGTGATCGGCACCGGCTGGCTAACCAACTGCGTCTTCGTCTTCAATGACAACGTCATCAATCTCGCGCCCAGCCAGAACTCCTTTCTGACGGTCGGCAACAGCTTCAAGTGGCTGCTCTTCAGCAATAACCTGGTGCGGGCAACGGCACCGAATCTCAAATTTGTCACGCTGACCAATCCCAATGCATCGGGCACGACGATTAACAGCAACATGTGGGTTGCCTTTGCCAACAACCGTTTTGAGGCAGCCGGCGGCAATCTGCTGCACGCTAACTACGCGCCGGCCGGGTACCACCGCCTGCAGGTCGATTTCCACACCAACGTCTACAACCATATCGGCTTTAACAACACGGTACTCGACAAGCTGAAGCAGGTTGAGATATCCATTCTGCCGGCGTTGCCGACACAGCTTGGCGTCTACTTCGACCTGGACAAGGTGCCGCGCAATCCGGCAGCGCCTCGATTGAACTGACAATCGTACGCTACATGAATACAACGGAGGCATTGACGATCGAGCTTGTCAGCAGCCATCCGGAGTTAATTCTGCTGCCGGCGACGGTTGTAATTCCGGCGGGGGAGTCGTCCGTGAGTTTCAAGCTCGATTTGGTCAACCCCGGCGAGATCGAGGCCAGCAAGCTGGTTACGATTACGGCTGCCGCCGCCGGCTTCACGGCCGGCAGCGCGCCGCTTGAAGTGCTGACCAGCGAGCAGGGAGGGCTGCTGGTGCAGGCGGCTGCCACCCCGCTCCCGCTGCAGGAGGGCGGCAACGCCAGCTACGCAGTGCGGTTGGCCACAAAACCGCTGGCCCATGTGAGCGTGACTCCGCTGCCACAAGCGCCGCTTTTACCGTGCCACGGTACGTCTGGCCGAGTAGGCGTAGCACCTCAATCAGAGAGCCGGCTGCAGTACCGGTGTTATTTCAGACGTTCGATGCGGGCACCGGGCAGCAGGCGCAGGCGGCGTTTGATCTGGAGGCCGACAAGCAGACCGTTGACGCGACCGGCATCGAGGCCGGAGGCGCGCACCAGATCGTCGACACTGCACTCTTCGGGGTCAAGGGCGGCCAGAAGCTGCTGCTCGGCAGGGCTGAGACCGCTCTCGGGAGTGGGTTCACCCTTTTGGGGTGAGGTTTTGGCTGTACGGCCGGGAGATGAATCGGGTGGGATGGCAATCAGCACCTGCAGCTCTTCGGCGATGTCGTCGACGTTGGTCACCAGACGGGCGCCCTGCCGGATCAGGCGGTGACAACCCATGGAGGCCGTCGAGTCGATACGACCCGGCATTGCCATGACGGTGCGCCCCTGTTCCAGGGCCTGATCCACGGTGATGAGCGTACCGCTCTGCAGTGAGGCCTCCACCACCAGCACCCCGGCCGCCAGACCGCTGACAATGCGGTTGCGCATGGGGAAGGTTTGGCGGTCGGGTTGTCGGCCAAAAGGATATTCGCTGACCACAGCGCCTCCTGCACGCGCCATCTGTGCTGCCAGATCACGATTCTCTACAGGATAGAGGCAGTCGAGCGCACCACCCAGGATGGCAACCGTACGCCCCTGCGCATCGAGCGCGCCACGATGGGCAGCGGTATCGATGCCGCGGGCGAGTCCGCTGATGACGACGTAACCGGCACCGGCGAGTTGATAGCCGAAGCGGTGGGCGCTGTCGCAGCCGTAGCGCGTCGGGTTGCGGGTGCCGATCACGGCCACACCGGTGCCGTGCAGGGCGGCGACATCACCGCAGAGGTAGAGCACCAGCGGCGGATCGTAGATTTTACGCAACAACTCGGGGTAGTCGGCGTCGTCCCAGGTAATCAAACGGACTCCCAGCCCGGCGGCGCGCTGCTCCTCCCCGCGCCAGTCGGCCTTGTCAAAACCCGTTTTAAACTGGGCCGCACGGGTGGTGCCGATGCCGGGGACGCGGCGCAGTTCGGCCTCAGTAGCGTTGAGGCTGGCCACAGCCGAGCCAAAGGCTTCGATCAGACGCCGAGCCGTCACCGCCCCCATGTTGGTCGTGAGGTTGAGTGCGATCAGTGCCTGGTGTTCCGTCACTTGGCCGGATCTCAGTCGTCGCTGGCGAGGGGGGCAGCCAGAGCTTCGAAGTCGTCAAGGGTCGAGCTTTCACCGGAGCAGATCTCGTCGTGCAGGGCGCGCAGGCGCGGCATCTTGACGGCGAGCCAGCGGCGTGCTGCCAGTAACTTTTTGTCGCTGGCGGTGGCATGGTCGCAGAAGAGGGCGGCGACGATCAGGTCGATGGCCATATCGACGAGCTGGCGGGCGCGCAGGTCGCGATAGCTGTTGCCGGCGGGGTGCTCCTTCGTGGCGCTGATGGCGGCGGCCAACAGTTCCAGACCGGAGTGGAGCGACGCTATCAGGGGCTGCAACGCCTCCGGCCATTCACGCGCGTCGACGATCTCCTGCACTACGGCTGCTGCCGTGCCATTCATCACACCGGCAATGGCCGCAACCACCTGCAACTGGCTGGTGCCTTCGTAGATGGTGGTGATACGGCTGTCGCGCACCAGACGCTCTACGGGATAGTCCTGCATGTAGCCGCTGCCACCGAGGACAGCCAGCGAGGAGTTGGCCACACGCATCGACATCTCGGAGGCGTAATATTTGGCCATCGGGGTGAGCAGTTTGTTGAAACCTTTATAGCGGCGGCTCTCCTGGCGCAGTTGCTGCATCACGGCGGGATCGCTATCGAGCTTGCCGGCCAGACGGGCCTCCAGGCCGGTTTCAAGATCGACGTTGTAGGCGGCATAGTAGGTCAAGGCACGGGCCGCCTGAAGATCGATATTCATCTCGACGAGGAGGTCGCGCACAGCCGGGAACTGGTCGATGGTGGTGCCGAACTGCTTGCGCACGGCGGCGTAGTCGCGTGCGGCACGCACAGCCGCCTCGCCGATGCCGAGGCTCTGAGAGGCAATCCCGATACGGGCGCCGTTCATCAGGCTCATGACGTAGGTGATCAGGCCGCGTTGGCGCTGGCCGATCAGTTTGGCAGGCGCGTGGTTGAAGTAGAGCTCGCAGGTGGGGCTGCCTTTGATGCCGAGCTTCTGCTCCAGCCGGCGCACCTTGACGCGCGGGCCGCGCTCGACGAGGAGGCAGGAGAGTCCACGGCCGTCGGCGATGTCGGGCTCGGTACGGGCCAGCACGAGGAGCACATCGCCGCAACCATTGGTAATGAAACGCTTGACGCCATGTACAAACCACTCGCCGGCTTCATTCTGATAGGCGCGAGTTTTGACGGCCTGCAGGTCGCTGCCGGCATCGGGCTCGGTCAGAACCATGGCTCCGGAGAGCTCACCGCTGGCCATGCGTGGCAGGTATGCGGCCTTGATATCCTCACTGGCGAAGGCGTTGATCGTCTCGGCAATCCCCTGTAGTCCGTAGAGGTTCATCAGCGAGGCGTCGGCACGGCTGATGATGTCGTTCGACATCGAGTAGACGAGGCCCGGCGCGTTCAGTCCGTCAAAACGGTAGGGCAGGGTGAAGCCCATCAGCTCGGCTTTGCCCAGCAGACGCACGGCGGCGGCGATGCCGGGGGCCAGCGTGACCGAACCGTCGGGATTGAGCGTGTTGCCGATGGTATCGGTCGCCTCGGCGGTCGGGGCGACATGGTCGCCGGCGATCTCGCCGACTACGCCGAGAATGCGGCGATAGTTGTCGCAGGCATCGTCAGCGTCGACCGGGGCGTGCTCAAACTCTTCATGGAAGCGGAACTCCTGCTCGCTCAGTGTCGCCAGCCGCTTGAGATCCATGTGGTTGAAGAGGAATTGGATATCTTCGTTATCTTCAAAAAAATTGGCCATCGTTGTTCTCCTCTACCGGGGTTACTTGGCGGCGGACTGCTGCAGCGCCTGTTCCGGGGTGGCACCGCCACGAATAGCGCGGATCATCAGTGGGATCACCTCGTTGAGGTCGCCGACGATACCGTAGTGCGCCACGCCGAAGATGGGGGCGTCGGGGTCGTTGTTGATTGCCAGGATTTTGGCGGCTTCATGCATGCCGGCCCGGTGTTGCACGGCACCGGAGACACCACAGGCGATATAGAGAGCCGGCCGCACAGTGGTGCCGGTTTGGCCTACCTGATGGTCGTGATCGACATAGCCGAGGTCGACAGCCGCACGGCTGGCACCGACGGCGCCGCCCAGCACATTGGCTAGATCGTGGATCAGCTTGAAGTTTTCACGGCTGCCGACGCCGGCGCCGCCGGTAACGATAACGCGAGCCGCCTTGAGGTTGACACTCTTCTTGCGTGGCACTTTCCTGACCACCTTGACCGGCAATGCCAGCCCATCGAGAGCTGTCGCCGGATGGCGCAGCACTTCACCCTGACGTGTGGTATCGGCCAGACTCATCTGGTTGACACCCTCGCGCATGGTGGCCATTTGCGGCCAGCGATAGGGGTTGACGATGGTGGCGATGATGTTGCCGCCAAAGGCGGGGCGCACCTGCAGCAGCAGGTTCTTGATCTCACGCTTCTGTGCCTGATCGGTATAGTCGCCGATCTGCAGGTCGGTGCAGTCGGCGGTCAGGCCGCAGCGCAGAGAGGAGGCGATGGTGGGGGCCAGGTCGCGTCCCAGGGGCGTGGCGCCGAAGATGCAAATCTGCGGCGCATGGGTGGTGATCAGGTCGCAGACGATGTTGGCAAACGAGGCGGTCTGGTAGTCACTGAGGCGGGGATCGTCGACCAGATAGACTCTATCGGCGCCATGATGGATCAATTTGGTGGCCAGCGGCTCTACCTCTTGCCCCAGAAGGAGCGCTGCCAGCGGCACCTTGAGGGTGTCGGCCAGTTCACGCCCCTTGGTGAGCAGTTCGAGCGGCACCTCGGAGAGAGTGCCAGCCTCCTGCTCTGCAAAAATCCAGACTTCGCCATTACGATTCGGTTCCATGAAAGCTCTCCCAGATCATCCGATAGTGTGTTCTGCAATAAGTTCTGTCACCAGGGTGGCCACCCCCTCCTGGTCGGCTGCAAATTCGCGGTAGTTGCCACCGGCCAGCACGATCGACTGAATGCGGTGGACACGCGTGGGGCTACCCAGCAAGCCGCACCAGGCCGGATCGGCCCCGATCTCGTCCAGTCCCAACTGCTCGATCAGCAGCCCCTGTTCCGCCAGTGCCGCACAGCGCTCCCTGGTGGCATCGAGGCGCACTTCAGGCGCAGAGCCCGGCAGGGCTGCATCGACCTGCTGACTGACCTCGGACGAGGCGAGCGCCTTTTTAAAGCGCATGATACGGCGTGCTGCCGGAGGACGCAGCGTGTTGGCGCTCTCCATCACGGTAAAGAGGGCCGGCAGACGGGCGGTGACAAACTCGGTGCCATTGCCGACGTTGCGGCTGGCGTGGGCGGTGTCGCCTTCAAGCGTCAGCGTCTCAAGATAGGTGACGAGGGTATAGCCGAGTTTTTCTGCCATCTGCGGACCTACCTGAGCGGTGTCGCCATCGATGGCCTGGCGACCACAGAAGACGAGGTCGGGCTTGAGCCTGGCAACGGCCGAGGCGAGGATGTAGCTGGTGGCGAGGGTATCGGAGGCGGCTGCCCGGCGGTCCGTCAACAGAATGGCACGATCAGCGCCGCGCATCAGCGCTTCGCGCAGGATTTCACAGGCCGCCGGTGGCCCCATGGTGATCACCGTGACGCTGCCGCCATGCTCATCGCGCAGAGCCAGGGCGGCTTCCAGTGCATTACGATCTTCCGGATTGAAGATAGCCGGGAGAGCGGCACGATTGACTGTGCCGTCTGCACGCATGGCGTCGCCGGTAATTTTTTTGGTGTCGGGTACTTGCTTGATACAAACTACAGTGCTATAAGCCACGACATAACTCCAGTGTTCAAGTTGGAGATAACTGCTCCAACGTTCTAAAAAGGTGCAATATAACGGGCGCATATTGGCAAGTCAAGCGTTGAAAATGCCTCCGCGGTAATCTGTCAGTGACAGGGGGGTGGCAAAGGGGGTGCGAAGAATAGAAGCAGTGCAGTGGATCGAGATCGGCGGAGGTGGTACAACGGACGACTATACGCTCTTGTCCTCTGGCACCACCCTTACTCACCACTCTTACTCGCGTACCCTTACTCGCTTACTCTTACTCGCGTACCCTTACTCGCCACCCCGTTTAAGGCAGCCGTTTAAGAGTAAAGGTTTAAGGCATGGAGGTTTAAGAGCACCGTGTAAGGTTAGCGTGTAAGAGTCGGGGAGCACCCTTACTCGCTTACGCTTACACGACTGCCACGGCCCTTCGATAGGCCTTAAACAAGGCAAGGCGAACAAGAAACGGAGTGCAGCAGCGAGCGGTTAAAAATGCTCTTGTTCTCCTATCGCTCGTCACTGCCGCACCCCTGTCACTGAGCGATTACGCCTCCGCGTGCCTTTGCAGCAGCCATAAGCGCAATGTTATGCTACAATGGTTGGTTCTATGGCGTTAATTTCGTTACAGGATGTCTCCCTCAGCTTCGGCGGTGCACCTCTGCTCGATATGGTTAATCTCAATATCGAGCGCGGGGAGTGTACCTGCTTGGTGGGGCGCAATGGAGCCGGCAAGTCGTCGCTGCTGCGTCTACTGGCAGGTGAGATCGAACCCGACAGCGGCAGGGTATGGCGGCAGGCGGGGTTGCGTGTCGCGCTTTTGTCGCAGGAGGTGCCGCATGGAATCGGTGGCCGGGTGCGTGATGTCGTGGCGGCCGGTGTGGCGGACGGTCATAGTGAACCGTGGCAGCAAGTGACGGCGGCCGAGGCGGCTCTGACGCGTCTGGGAGTAGATGGACAAGCCGACTTTGCCACGCTTTCGGGCGGGGCCAAACGCCGTGTGCTGCTGGCGCGGGCCTTGGCCGGTGAGCCCGATATTCTGCTGCTTGATGAGCCGACCAACCATCTCGACATCACTACCGTCGAGTGGTTGGAGAGCTTCCTGCGCAGCCGGGTCGAGACGCTCCTCTTCGTGACTCACGACCGCACCTTTCTGCGGCATCTGGCAGGACGCATTATCGATCTCGATCGCGGCAGGTTGGTCGGCTGGGATTGCGACTACGACACCTTTGTGCGGCGCAAGCAGCAGTTGCTCGATGATGAAGTGGTCGAACGCGAGCGGTTGGGGCGTCTGCTGGAGCGTGAAGAGGCGTGGTTGCGGCAGGGGGTCAAGGCGCGTCGCACCCGCAATGAGGGGCGTGTCCGGTCGCTCTTCAAGCTGCGTGACGAGTTCCGGGAGCTGCGTCAGGAGCAGGGTAGCGGCAAAATCTCGCTGCAGAGCGCCAGCGGTTCGGGACGGTTGGCGCTCAAGGTGGAGGCGTTGTCCTTCGGCTATGACGGAGCGCCACCGCTGATAGCAAACCTCAACCTGCGTATCCTGCGTGGCGAGCGCATCGGCATTATCGGCCCCAACGGCTCCGGCAAAACTACCCTGTTGCGTCTGCTGACAGGCAATCTGGAGCCGACGTCGGGCAGCGTGCAGCATGGCACACGCTTGCAGATCAGCTACTTTGACCAGATGCGGGCGGCGCTCGATCCTGAGCGCTCGGTGCAGGAGAATATCGCCGGGCAGCGTGATATGGTTACGGTTAATGGCGAACCGCGCCATGTGCTGGCCTATCTGCAGGAGTACCTCTTCGACCCTGTCAGAGCCCGCACCCCGGTCAAGGCGCTCTCGGGAGGCGAGCGCAATCGCCTGCTGCTGGCACGCCACTTTCTCGAACCCGGCAATCTGCTGGCGATGGATGAACCGACCAACGATCTCGACCTCGAGACGCTCGAACTGCTGGAGGAGCAGCTTGCCAACTATGAGGGGACGCTGCTGCTGGTGAGTCATGACCGCACCTTTATCAACAACATCGCCACCAGCACACTGGTGTTGGAGGGCGCAGGGCAGGTGGCACAGTATGCCGGCGGTTATGACGACTGGCTGGCACAGCGTCCGGCTGCCGTACCGGCAGCGCCGGAGTCGTCAACACCACGTAGCAAGGAGTGCGCCGCGAGTGAGCCTGCCCGCGCTGCAGCAGGGCGCCCGCCCCGCTTCGGTTTTAAAGAGCGGCGCGAGCTGGAGGGCATGAGCGGGCGCATCGAAGAGTTGGAGCAGGAGCAGGGGGAGTTGGAACAGCGGCTGCTCGATCCGCTGGTCTATCGTCAACCACCGTCCGAGATTGCCGCCTGGCAAACACGCTTGCAGGCAGTGGCCGGGGAGATCGAACTGCTCTTTAAACGTTGGTCCGAGCTGGAGGAGCGGCGTGAGGGCGCCAAGTAGAGTGAAAGAGAGAGAGCTTACACCGGAGGCAACAGCCCATATCGCTGCCACAACGCAGCGAGCGACAGTTCCGGTGCGTACCATCTTTGTCAGTTTTGTCCGTGCCGGCGGCATGTTGTTCGGTGGTGGCTACGCCATGCTGCCACTGCTGGAGCGCGAGTTGGTGAAGCGTCGCGGCTGGCTGACACGCGATGAAATGGTAGATCTCTTTGCTCTCTCCCAGGTGGTTCCGGGGGTCATTGCCGTCAACGTCTCACTGCTGACCGGCCAGCGTTTGCGTGGTACTGCCGGCGCCATTGCTGCCATGACAGGCGTGGTGGTGATCCCCTTTCTGGCGCTGCTGCTCTTTGCCAATCTCTACGATCTGCTGATACACAATCCGCTCGTGATGCACTTTACCAGGGGGTTGCGCCCCGCCGTAGCGGGTCTCTTGCTCGGCACGGCTCTGCGCATGGTGTTGCAAAACTGGCGCGAGCGGCTCTGTGTAGCGCTCGGAATCGCCTCGTTTGCCCTGATGCTGATCTGGGAGGTCAATCCCATCTGGCCGATTGTGAGCATCATCGCTATTGGCATCGGCTGGCAGGTATACCTCGATCGCACCACTGCGAATGCGGCGGCAGCAGAGCGTCGGGAGGGAGATCAGACATCATGATACAGCTACTGCAACTCGCCTTGGCCTTTGCCAAAATCGGCCTCTTCACCCTCGGCGGTGGCATGGTAATGCTGCCGTTGATCCGGGCCGAGATGTTGCAGCGCTGCTGGCTGACAGAGGTTCAATTTATCGAGATTCTCGGTATCTCCGAGGCGACTCCCGGACCGCTGGCGATGAACTGCGCCACCTTTGTCGGCTGGCGGGTGGCAGGTCTTTCGGGGGCTCTGGTCGCGACCTTCTCGCTGGCGCTCCCCTCGCTGCTGCTGGTGCTGCTCTTCGGTTTTGTCTGGCGGCGTTATCAGTACCATCCCGGCATGACCCGCGTTCTGGGACTGCTGCGTCCGCTGCTGACGGGGCTGATTCTGGCGTTGGCCATCCGCCTGGGCGGTGCGGTTTTGCAGGGTGACGGTGGCGAGCTCACCTGGCAGGCGGCATGGCCCTCGTTGCTGGTGGCGGCGCTTGTCTGTGTCGGCGTAGTCAGGGGACGCATCTCCCCCGTCACGGTGCTCCTCAGCGGGGCGCTGCTGGGTGCCTTGATCGACTGGCTGTAGCGACACTCGCAACATGACGCCTCCCAGGTTCAATCTCAATGCAGCGGGACACTTCAAGGTGTTGCAGTTGAGCGATATTCAAGATGGACCGCAGCCGGTACCACGTGTGGTGCAGTTCATCGCTGCTGCAGTTGCTTGCAGAGCTTCAGGAGAGCTACAAGCTCAGGCGCAC
>CAZRGQ010000027.1:20773-32153 GCA_964599645.1 uncultured Lentisphaerales bacterium
CCACCGCACAGCATGTTGCGGGTCGCCAAATACCTGGCAGAGCGCCAGCATCCGCTGCTCCTCATCCGGCGCACCGCTGCCGGTCATGCCACTTCGTATGACGATGCCCGCGCCATCCTCACCTTTGTTGAAGGGGAGTCGAAGGGGACAGAGAACAACCAACAGGGTAAACGCATCTAAAACACGTCAAGATCACTCCTTTGGCGGCACTGACACTCCGTGACAGACAGGAATGCCTATCCTGCCTGGCCCGCTTGTGCACCACCTTGTCTATCATCCTTGTGCTACTTGCGGAAGGCGAGGCGATAGGCGGCCGGCAGTGCCAGCAGGTTGAGCAGCGTGGCGCTGATCAGGCCGCCGAACTGTACCACTGCCAGCGGTGCCAACAGCTCGCCTCCCGGCTTGTCAAAGGCCAGCACAATCGGTATCAGTCCGAAGATTGTTGTCAGTGAGGTCATCAGAATCGGCACCATGCGCTCCAGCGACCCTTCAGTGATCGCCTCATGGGCGGTGAATCCGGCCTCCTGCAGCTCGCGATAGCGGTTCAACAGGAGCAGACCGTTGCGGATTACAAAGCCGACCACGGTAATGAAGCCTACCAGTGAAGCCACCGAGAGGACCGGTGCGATATAGTGGCCGCCACTCAGCAAGGCGCGTGTGTTGCTCCAGAGGGGGGCCGGATTGGCCAGGTACATCGCAACCACCCCGCCGATCAGGCAGAGTGGCAGATTAACCAACACCAGTGCTGCCGCCTTGAAACTACGCAGCGAGTAGGTGAGCAGCAGGATAATCGCCACCAACAGACCGAGCCCCAGCCAGGAGAGGCGGCGTGTGGCCGACTGCTGTGCCTCATAGCTGCCGCCATAGCTCACCGTGCAGCCCAGGCGGTGAACCACTGGATCGACATGCTGGCGCAGCGCCCGTACCAGCTCGCCCACATTGGAGCCCGGCGCCACATTGCACGAAATCAACGCCTTGCGGTGTGTGTCGTCGCGCACGATCAGGTTGGAGGCCTCCTCACGGAAGACATCGGCCACCTCGTCGAGACGCACCAAGGCACCTCCCGCCGTCGCCAGCTTGAAGGCAGCCACATCGGCCAGCGTACGACGCTCGCCTTCGACCAGGCGTACTACGATATCCCAGCGCCGCTGATTGCGTGCCACCTGGCCCACAACCAGACCATCAAAGGCGGCCGAGACCTGCTCGCCCGCCTCGCGCAGTGTCACTCCCGCCTGTGCTAGCTCCTCCAGACGGTAACGTATGCGCAGCGTATCGACCATGATCTCCCGGTTGGCCCGGGCATCGGCGACCTGCGGCAGGCTGTCGAGCACCTCCTTCACTTCGGCTGCGGCGCTTCTGAGTCGGTCGAGGTCGTCGCCGAAGATGTTGATCGCCAGCTCCGCCTCGGTGCCGGAGAGAACGGCGCTGATCCGGTGGGCAATCGGATAGCCGATCATCGTGGCCAGTCCCGGTATCTGTTTGATAATCGCCTCCATCTCGCGTCGCAGCCGGAGTGGATTACTATGCATATCGACCCGCACCAACAGCTCCGAGGCGCTTACCGGCTCGGCATGTTCGTCGCGTTCGGCTCGCCCGGTGCGTCGGGTGACGCTCAACACACCCTCGATTTCCTGCAGCGCCAGCATCGTCTCATGTGTGACGCGCTCGGTCTCCTCCAGCGAAGTGCCGATCGGGGTGCTGACGAAGACCGTATAGCAGTCTTCATGGAAGGGCGGCAGGAAGCTGGTGCCAAAGGTGGAGGCCAACCAGAGTGCTGCTGCCGTCACCAGGGCCGTAACCAGCGATACCAGCCAGGCGTGACGCACACAGAAGGTGAGCAGCGGACGGTAGAGGCGCTTCAAGAGGCGTACCGTCGCTCCATCAAGCGGTTTGGCACCATCTGCCGCAGCGGCCGAAGTCGCCATCGGGGTGTCGGCCGTAGCTGCTCCCCGGCGACGCCAGAAGCGGCGCTGCGGTGTAAAGAGGAGCAGACAGAGCGCCGGTATCACGCTAAGCGCCACCAGCAGCGAGGCGCTGAAGACCAGCAGATAGGCGAGCCCGAGCGGACGGAAGAACTGCCCCTCGATACCCGACAGCAGCAATAACGGCAGGAAGACGAGGACGATGACGAGTGTGGAGAAGGAGACAGAGCGGAGAATCTCGGCACTGGCGGTGTGCAGCACCGCCAGGCGGCTCTCCCGTTCGGCGGCGGGGCGCTGCTCATTCTCCAGCAACTTGCGCCAGGCGATCTCGACGAAGATCACGGCGTTATCGACCACATCGCCGACCGCTACCGCCAGGCCGCCCAGCGTCATGATGTTGATCCCGAGGCCGAAGCGCGGGAAGAGGACCAGACCGGCAGCCAGCGAGAGCGGCATCGCCAGGAGGGTGATCACGGTAGTGCGGAAGCGCAAGAGGGTGACCCCCAACACCAGCACCACGATGATGGCGGCATCACGCACAATGCTGCGCCCGTTGTTGATCGAGAGGTTGATGAAGTCAGCTTGACGATAGGCATCACGATGTATGGCGGCACCTGTTGGCAGCCGTGAACGTTCAAAGTCGTCGAGCGCCGCTTCGATCTGGCTGGTCAACTCGAGGGTGTTGCCGCCCGGCGCCTTCTGCACTGCCAGCACCACAGCATCCTTGCCGTTGTAGGAGGCCGAGCCGCGGCGCGGCGCCCCGCCGAGCACGACCTCGGCCACCTCCCCCAGACGCAACGGAGTACCTGACTCGTTGGGGACCACAACCTCTGCCAGCTCCTCGATCGTATCGACCCGTGCTGTCTGTCGCAGTGGAATCTCTTGGCCGTCAACGTGCGCCAGATAGCCGGCGCCTGCCATGGTATGTGAGGCGCGTGCCGCTTCGACCACCTCGTTGAGCGTTACGCCATGGGCCGCCAGCGCGAGTTGCGAGAGGTTGACCTGAAACTCCGGCAGGTTGCCTCCCATTACAACCACCTGGCCGATACCGGGAATCGCCATCAGCCGGTTGCCCAGCTCATACTCTGCCAGTTGGCGCAGTTCCAGCAGCGGGACCGTCTCGTCGTTTGAGGTGAGGGCGATCATCATGATCTCGCCGGTGATCGAGACGATCGGCGCCAACTCCGGCTCGATCTCCGCCGGCAGCAGACTGCGGATTGTGGCCAGACGCTCGGCCACGCTCTGTCGTGCCCGGAAGATATCGGTGTTCCAGTCGAAATCGACCCAGACAAAGGAGAGCCCACCACCGGAAGAGGAGCGTAGCGCCGTGACACCGGGGATGCCGTTCATGGCGGCCTCGATCGGCACCGTGACAAACTGCTCCACCTCTTCGGCTGTGAGTCCGCCCGCCTCCGTCTGTACCACGACACGCGGCACCTTCAATTCGGGAAAGACATCGACCGGCAGGCGCTGACCCACCAGCACGGCACCGGCCACTACTACTGCTGCCCCGACGAGCGTCAGCCAGGGATTGGCAAGACAAAAATCGATAACTCTACGCAACATGGAACTCTCCTCAATGCTCCCCTTCATGGAACTGGCCATCGGCGTGGAAATGGCCCGCCACCCGCTTGTTGCCCGTCGACGACGAGACCAGCTTCAACTCGTAAGCGCCATCTTCGACGACAGTGGCACCCGGCGGGACGCCCGTGACGGCCACCCAGCCACCCTCGGATACTCCCGTCTCCACCTCCAGCTTGAGAAAGCGCGTGGGGCTCTGGTTGTCGCGCAGGAAGACCACCTGTTTAAGCCCCTCTGTTACAATACAGCCCTGCGGCAGCGCCAGAGTTGTCGGGTCGCTGCTATCGACCACCACATGGAGTACGCCGCCTACGCCCAGCCCGGCCCAGGCGGGAAGTTGTTCCGGCAGCAGATAGAGCGATTGGCTCCGGGTATCGGCTGCGGCTACCAGACTGAGTTCGATTCTGCCCGGCACTTCGGCCAGCGCGTTGTTGCGCCGCAGTGGTGTTACAAAGCCCGGCAGTGCACTGCTCACGACAGCCAGTTCGGCTTGCGGTGCCTCGGCACGGAACCAGAGCGCGGCCGGATCGGCCAGGACTACCACCTCGCTGCCCGTCTCGACCCAGGCACCATTGACGACCGCCACCTGTTCAACTACCCCCGCCTGTTGCGCAACGGCGTATAGCCTCCCCGCCTCATCCTCGGGCAGCAGTTGCCTGATGGCCGCTACGGCCGCCTCGCTGCTGCGCAGCGCCTCCGTAGCCACTGCGATTTCAGCCCGTTTCAGCGTCAACTGCATCTCCAGCTCGGCATTGCGCACTCCGGCTGCCTGCAACTCACCCAGCCGCTTCTCAAGCGCCTCTACCTCGGTCGTGACGAGCGCCAGCGCTGCCGCCGCCTCCCGCTCCGCGCCTTTGAGTGCGCCCCATTCGGGCGACTGCAACGTAAAGAGGGTGGTACCCGCTGGCACCGCCTGCGGTGGCCTCACCTGCAGTTCGACCACCCCGGCCAGCGGCACGGCCACGCTGCGACGTGCCAGCGGGCTCCACTCGAAGCGTCCCGGAAAGCGGACGACACCGCTGAGTTGCCGCTCACTTGCCGTGACAAACGAGAGAGCCAGCAGTCGCTGCGACCTCTCCGGTATCTCAAATACCTCCAACAGCGCACCCGGCCCTTCATCGTGATCATGGTGATCGTGATCGTGGGCATCGTGATCGTGGGCATCGTGATCGTGGGCATCGTGATTGTGGTGATCATGAGTATGATCATGCCCGCACGCCCCATCGGCAGCATGCGACAGACTCTCGCCCTTCTGATGGTCGTGGCCGGCATGGTGGTCATGACGCTGACAGCCAACCATCAGCCAACCCCACATCAGCAACCAGACCATTAGGGAGAGACCCTTTCCGCAAGGAGATATAAGGGACAGGCCCTTTACGAAAAGTGGCGCTTCCGGATAGTAAACCTGCGGTTGCGGGGGTGAAAAACGGGCTAAACGGCTCTTGTTCATGTTAAAACTCCAAAATCGGGTGATTTGATGCGGCAATGGCCATTCGACTCCTTATGGCGACATATTCTCTGTCCCCAGTGGGAAGGCAGGGGGGAGGGCAAAGCGGTTGAGCTCTATTTGAGCCTCATAGCGGCTCTTTTGGGCGTCGATCAGGGCGTCACGTGCTGCATAGAGGGTTGCCTCGGTCTCCAGCAGGGTAGAGAGGTCGGCTTCACCGGCGGCAAAGAGGCGCCGGGTTCTGGTAGCAGCCTCCAAAGTAGCGGGGAGCAGCAGTGTGCGGAGCTGCTCCTCCTGTTGCAGTGCGACAAGATGGCGCTGTTGTGCTGTGTGCCAGGTGGTCACCAGCGAACGCCAGGCGGTGACGGCCGCCAGGCGGGCTGTATCACGTCCGGCCGCCGCCGAGGCGATGGCGCTGCGGTTGCGATTCCAGAGAGGCAGACGCAGGCCGAGGGCGAGCCCGCCGCGCGTCTCACCCTCTTCACGCTCAAATAGCGGCCCCAGTTCGATATCTGGATACTGCTTGCGCAACTCAGCCCGCAGCTCAACCTCACTGGCGGCATGGCGGGTCAACTGCTCCTGAACCAGGGGGTGGCGTACCAGATCGAGCTCGGCTTGTGGCTGCTCCCGGTCGGTAGTATCAAACTCAAGCGGAGTATCGAGTGCCAGCGTTACCGGAGCTGCGGGGTGCAGCCCGATAGTACGCAACAGCTCCTGACGCCGGACCACGGCGCGGGGTCCACAGCAGGGACAGGCAAGCTGCAGTTGCAGACGCTCCTGCCGCAGGCGCTCAAGGGCATCACGCGGCAGCTCACCGGCCTTGACCAGCGCCGCAGCATCAGCTTCGTGGTGGGCCAGCAGCTCCAGATAGTCGTGTTGTGCGGCGGCACAGAGTCTGTCGGTGGCGAGTGCCAGCCAGAGATCATCCAGAGTGGCCAGCAGCTCCTGTTCGGCCTGGATGAGCGCCCAGGCATCGGCGGCGGCGTAGGAGCGGGCGGCCTCCTTTTCCAGCCCGGGAACCCCATTAAGCGGCAGGCTGAAGCTGAGGCCAGCCCCCAGCAGCCAGGGGTGGAGTCCACCGCCAAGGAGGCGGAGAGCGTCGAGATCGAGAGTCGGATCTTCCCACCAGCCAGCACTGGCCACCTGACGTTGGGCCGACTGCGCCGCCAGGCGGGCAGCGTTGATTTCAGGGTTGAAGATCAAGGCTGCCTGACGAGCCGTCTCCAGGGTGAGGTGAGGAAAGTTGGTGGAGCTGTTGTGCCAGGCCGCAGCCTCTTCCGACCAGTCGATCGGTGCCGGTGGTATGGTGCGGCAGCCGTTGCAGAGGAGACTGCCTGTCACGATAGTGATGGTTATGGCGCGAAGCCAGAGGGGGGAGTGGAGCATTAAAAACCTGCATTACTCGTGTGATTGTTGCGTATTGGATCGTCCGGGGAGGCGATCCCGATAATCAGACAAGCAGCAGGTTCAACAGCGAAGTTGCGTCGAGCAGCCGATAAAATAGAGCTGCCAGGCTATAGTATCGGCCGGTTGAGCCGTCCGGTTCGGCAGAGGCGATCCGGCAAGTGCAGACTGGAGCGCACGAGCGGGAGAGGCGGGGAGGGCGGCGAGCAAGAGCAGCAACTCCTCTATCTGGTTAGTGCCATACTTGAGCGGTAGCAGCTCAGGCACCTCAAGGTGGTCGCAGTGGGGCTCGATTTCAAGAGCGGTTTGAGAGGTAGCGGCCTCCGTGTGACAGGCTGTAACGGGGCTGTCGTCGGCCAGGCAGAGACACATGGTCATCCCCTGCAGGAGCGTGACCACAAGCAGTAGCAACGCCAGCAGCAGTCGGGATGCTGTCCTGTGCCAGCAGGCTATGTACGCTAAAAACATGGCCGCATTATAACATCCAGCAAAACGGTATGCAATAGCATAAGTGCCACTGATTACAAGCTGCTGGGCAAAATCTCCGTTTACCCGGGGCCGTAATATGGTATCATCTCCCCGTTGTCGGATAGTTTCCTCTCCGATTGCAGACTGTAAAAAATGTTTAGAGCCGGAAACGGGTTGCTCTGTTATCACTTGCTTTGCAGTTGAAACTGCGGTAAATAGCTAAGTGACGGGGACGAAGTCTGCCCATAAACGAAGGATTAAAGTGTGATCGGTTTGATTTTGAGGCATGGCATGGCCTTCCATCTGGGGCTGCTGGCCATCTATGCCGCCTGGGCGCGTGGCGGTTCGGCACCGGCCTTCTTCTGGGCCATTCCCTGGCTGGCGCTCTGGGCGCTTGAGATGTTATTCCTGCTGCCGCCGCAATACAACGGTCAAGGATACACCACAGCCATGCAGCGCTTGAAGCGCAACCTGCTGCGCGATCCGGTCTTGTACGTCGGCCTGACTCTGATCGCCTTTCTGACGTTACAGTGGTTTAACGCCCCACGCGAGCTGGTCTACAACAGCGCCAAAGCCCTCTGGGAGTATGGCGATCCCCCCTGGCCGGGGCTCCCCTTCTCAATCGTGCGGGCCGAGTCGGTTCAACCGCTGATCTGGGCTATCGGCGTAGTGGCCATCATGCTTGGTGTGCGTCACGGCATGCGCCAGGAGTCGCGTCGCTGGCTCTTGCGGCTGCTGGTCTATAATGGAGCCCTCTTGGCGGTTGTCGGTCTGTTGCAACAGGCTCTAGGCACCAATAAGGTGCTCTGGATCAAGCAGATCGATACCTTTTTCTTTGCCACCTTCGGCTATCCCAACCACGCCAGCGCCTACTTCACGCTACTGGTAGCCCTCAATCTGGGGCTGCTCTTCGAGGCTCTGGGCAGCAATGACGAAGAGAAGTTGAGCAGCAACTGGCTGATCGTAGCGCTGGTACCGAATATTCTGGGGGTCGCCTTTGCCCAGGGGCGGGCCGGCTTCCTGCTGACGGCGGTGATCCTGATCATCGCTTTAATCTACGGTGCCTGCTATCTGCATCAGCGTCTGACGCCCGCCACCCGGGTGCGTCTCGGCATTCTGATTGGCGGTGTGGCAATCTTTCTCATCTTTATTCTGGTGCTCGTGCCGAAGAACCCGATTATGGCCGAGATCAAGACGATCGAGCTGACGAAGCTGCACAAGCAGTTGCAGGGGGATCGTGCCGAATTGGCGGAGGCGGCGCTTGAAATCTGGGGTGACTACCCCTGGGCCGGCACAGGCGGGTGGGGCTTCCGGCGCTTTGTGGCCCTCTATATGGGGCCGGAGAAGTGGAACTATCTCAAGGCGGCCGGGCGGGCCAATGTGCATAACGATGCGATTCAATATCTCTGTGAACATGGCGCGATTGGTTTGACGTTGATTATCGGTCTGATTTTTATTCCTATCGGACATCTCTGGTTCCGGCTGTTACGGGTAACACGGGTGCCGGATGTTGATCGTATTGGGTATCGTACCTGGTTTATGAGTGTCTCGCCGGTTGTCTGGTTCGGGCTGATAGGCACATCGGCGACGGTCTTGCATAGTATCATCGACCTGCCGTTCCGCAGTATGGCGATCATCGCTCTCTGGTTTATCATCCTCGCTTCACTGCCGGGCTTTGTCCCGCAGCGGGATAAGTCCAAGAAGCAAACGATTGAAAGGTAGTTTTGTTTTTGAACGCAGATGACGAGTATGCTTGTCGCTCTTGCCCCCACTTCGTGGGGTACACTGATCGCTCAAGAGCGCTAAGCCTGAGGCAGGTGGAGCAATTTTCAGCGATTAGCGGCCCCGCGTAGCGGGGATAAAATTGCCCACCATCTGTGTAATCAGTGTTCACCTCCACAAAGCATTTACCTTTAACTATGCTGCTTGTTTTTAAACGTTTAATGAATCAGATGCTGGCACCGTTGTCGCTGGCGATATGGCTCTATCTGCTGGGATGGTTGCTGCGACGCATCTTGAAACGCCGGGTGATTGGCCGCTTGATACAGTGGAGCGCCATCATCGGGATACTCTTTGTCGGGGCAGGAGGGCTGGAGCCATTCCTCTACCGTCTGGAGCAGAGTTATCCCCCTTTTGAGGTCGACCTGGCACGCGCTGCCGAGCTGCGCGGAGCCGAGATCGCCGTCCTGGGCCAGGGATTGGTGGTCGACTCGCCGCTGGCGGTCCGCTTTCGTGATAACGATGTCTTCCGCAATCGCATCAGTGAGGCAGCCCGCATCGCCCACCTGATCCCCGAGAGTCGCCTGCTGATCTCAATGGCGGGACGCTCTGCAACAGCCGACAAAGAGGCGGCCTTGCTGGAGTATGCGATGCTCTATCAGTTGCCACGTGAGCGCATGGTGCTGCTGGGCGACGGACTCGATACCGAGAGCGAGGCCCGGCTGGCGCTGGAGCAGGCGCTCAATACCACGGTCATTGTCGTCACCTCGGCTTCGCATCTGCCGCGCGCCATCAAACTCTTTGAGCAGATCGCCAGGAACTACCGCTTGAAGGATGAGGAGTATATCGAGCCCTTCAACTTTATCCCAGCTCCCTGCGACTATCAGGTGCGGCGTCTGACCACCCCCTTTAATGGACGGCGTCTGCCACTACCCTGTGGTGACTATATTCGCAACGCCGAGCGCTACCTGCATGAGGTATATGGCAGAATCTACGAGTCGCTGCGATAGGGGGGGATTTAGCGCAGAAAACGCGGAGGTTGCGGCAAAGCTCGTCTGCTTCGCCCTCCTTTCGCAGCAAGCTGCTCAAGTCAGACAGCAGGACGGCTTTGTCCGCTGAGTTCAGGTAACAAGAGTATAGTGTATTATCATATGGTTACGTTACGCGGGTAATGACCTTTTGCTGGCCAGTGTCGAACGGCCACCTGAATTGATGCTAGAGCCTCTGGTATATCATGCACAGCAGGCAGCTGAGAAGGCTGTTTCACGGTTAACAAAATGTCACTATCACTACGGCATATAGATCGACGGACTACGCCGTTTACTTTCGATACCGGGCTGCTAGCCAAACGCTTGGAAGAGGCGCTGCCGGAGGTAATCTTTGCCCTCTTATTCGGCTCGGCTCAAGAGGGGGTGGTACCACCGCATGGCGACCTCGATCTGGCCTTCTATCTCACGGAGAAGAGCGATATCAGCTTCTATCGTCGGGTTGACGAGGCGGTGGCAGGGGTCATGGCCGATAATGTAAGGGTCGATGTTGGCTTTCTGCGTGATGCCGATCCTGTCTATCGGTTTGAGGCGTTAAAAGGGAAACTGCTTTTCTGCCGTAATCAAGAGATTTGGATTGATTTTTTCTCCCTCACCTGTCGTCTTTACGAGTCACAAATGGCTAGTTACCGGCGTCAACATCGCTATCGGTTGGAGGTGATGGGTGAAGCTTAATGGTGTAATTCAACGCAAGCTGGCCCTATTGGATCAAGAAGTGAGTTGGCTGGAAAGTACGCCCGCTGCCTTGTCTGAAGAGGCCTTTCTGGCTGACAGGCTCTATCAAAAAGGAGCTGAACGTGGACTGCAGTTGGCAGTGGAGATTGTGATTGATATTGCCGAGCGGCTGGTCTCACTTCAGGGAGCGGGACCTGTTTCAAGTGGTGGTGAAGCCCTCAAGAGGTTAGAAGGGCTGGGTGTTATAAAAGAGGCAGCTACATATCAACAGATGGTAAGGTTTCGCAATCTTATTGTTCATCAATACGAAACGATTGATCCCAAGTTTGTATTTGCAATCCTGAAGGAGCATTTGGGAGATTTCAGGCGGTTTCGGGGCGAGATTGATCACTTTTGTCAGTAGCAGGTGGGGTGGGCTTCACTAAGAGCGAGGACGCAGGCTGCTGGAAGGAACCACGAATGGACACGAATCGACACGAATGTTTTTTGGGGGATTTAGCGCAGAAAACGCAGAGGTTGCGGCAAAGCTCGTCTGCTTCGCCTTCCTTTCGCAGCAAGCTGCTCAAGTCAGACAGCAGGACGGCTTTGTCCGCTGGTTTTGACAGGAGTGTAGAAGGGTAAAATCGGTATAAATGCACTCTCTGTTTCAAAGGTCAAGTTCAATTACTGGAAGCGTCATAGGGGCTGCTATAAGTGTACATAAACATTTCGGCCCTGGTTTGCTTGAATCTATTTATGTGAAAACTCTTGCACACGAGCTGGCACTATCTGGGCACAACGTAGAACAGGAGAAGAGCATAAAGATAAACTATAAGGGTTTTGAGTTTGAGGAGAGGCTGAGAATTGACTTGCTGATTGATGAGTGTTTGATTATAGAGGCCAAAGTAAGCGACAAAGCAATTCGTCCTGAGCATCGCCATCAGTTGCTTAGCTATATGAGCGTGTTAGATGTGCCATTAGGTTTGATTTTTAACTTTGGAGAAACACGCTTTGGTGAACGCGGCATACAACGGGTAATACTTAAAGGGGCTGATGGGGTGGATATTTGACAGGGGTTATTTTCGCGCAGAAAACGCAGAGGTTGCGGCAAAGCTCGTCTGCTTCGCCTTCCTTTCGCA
>CAZRGQ010000028.1:0-30242 GCA_964599645.1 uncultured Lentisphaerales bacterium
TCTTCTCGAATAGATCCAGTGTCTGCTGCCCGGCAGCGGCGGCACTATCGCGGGGTGCGTCAATGCGCTCGATTTTTTGCAGCGGGATGTTCAACCCCGCGACATCGATGGCACGGCGGTTGCCGTATTCGTCGTACTTCCCCTCCCAGACCAGTTCGGTCTTGAGCGTGGAAAGCGGGTGCGGGTTGGCTGGACCGTAAGGACTTGAAGCAGGCACGGCAGCCTGTGACACTTTTCTGGACATGGCAAAGGTTCCTAATGGCTCGCGGATGCCTTTGCCGTGTCTCGGATGTTCCTTGAGGGATCTCTGACGGCACCTGAAAAGAAAAAGGGACGCATGGACATGCGCCCCAACTCAGGTACCGCTAAGAACCCTCAAAGGAACGCTTTCCATACGCCCCAAGCGGGGCGTACTTCAAGCATGTCCTTTGATAAGTTTTCGAAGTTAGCGGTTTCGAGTTGGACAGCAGCCGAAGCTACGCGAAATTGTTAAAGCTGTGTGGTGAAAGTTTTGGTCAGGTCAGTGAGACTCCATTGGGTTGATAAAACAGTGATAAGGATAGCATAAGAGGGGTTCATTTGGCTACTATTATGGCGAACAGAGAGGCGACCTTGTCTTTGAATGCTGCGGGCAGAGTTGCGCATAGGGAATGAAATTCGGCGCGGTCGAACAACATATGCTCAATCATGCCTTTCACAAAAGCAAGGTCTTTGTCGCGTCCGGCCGCCAGTTTGCTGATGGCGAGATCGACAGGGGCGAGGCATAGTCCGGTAACGCCCCCAGTCATCTCCGTTTTCAACGGGATCAACCGTTCACGCCAACCGTCCGCCAGTATCGTTGTTTCCGGTGTAATACCGTGGGCGTAGTAGCCGTGCGCTTCATGGAACGGTGACAGTTCGCCGATCGTGCCGTCGATCAGGTCGGCTTTTTCCGGCGCATTGAGCGGATAGGCATCCGCTTCAATCGAGCGGCAGAGCGGTTCGGGCGGCGACGGATATTTGCCGAGAATGGACTGGCTGCCCAGAATCACGATCTCGCTTTCATCCGTGACGGCGCCTGACGCGCAGGATGTGCTCAAGTTGGCGGCGGGTCATGGCGATCTCCTGTTTTTCTGTAGAACTGCCAGCGCTCGCGCGGCGAAAGCACACCGCAGAAAGGGCTACTCTGGCGGAGCCGTGCGCCCTCCTCCGATGCGTCAAGTAGTATCTCACGGATTGACGACCAATCTTGGTCTAGCAGACGCTGCCACTCCTCAATCGCTGGTGAACGGCACACCGAAAGCCATTTGTTGCACAAATCACGGGCATGAGCCAATCCGCGCCGCTGAGGGTCTCCGTCAATTCGACGGACGATCTCTTCGGCGAGGACAAGCCCGCGTTCATCAATAGTAAAATGTGGTTTACTAGCAATCATAACATACACACCGGACAGCAGCCGAAGCTACGCGAAATTGTTAAAGTATGTGTGGTGATGGTCTAGGTCAGGTCATTGAGACTCCATTGGGTTGAAAAACAGTAAGGATAGTGTAACAGGTGCGGTCAGATTCAACAAGGTGCGGCGGGGTCGGCGGGTGAAGCGCGATACGTCTCCGTCGGTTCACATACGGCGATCCCGGATATCGAAGCCGTATGGTCACGCATGTCAAGTTTGCGCCATAAATCGCCGACAGGAGAGGTGTCCGAAGACAGCTTGCGGCGGACATGCTGGCTGAACTGAACAGCCGTCATGCCTGCGGTTTCTCGTTGAACCTTCCTTTGGATCTCTTCTTTCATTTTGAGACAATCAAACGGTTTTTTCATACGACCTCCTTGGGTGTCAGGATGACGAGGTTCCCATATCCCTCGCGCATGTTGATGGCATTGAAACCGCGTATCTTGTCGAGATGGACGATGTGCTTGAAGTTCCAACTCACAATCACATCCGCTTTTTCGACCGTGGCGACGGCCACATGCAGCGCGTCATTGCCACAGGAAGGCCCGACCACCTTTCCCCGTACATAGAGCGTTTGAAGATGTCGCATCTCGTCTGTAACTGGCAACCGGACTGTGTTTTCATGGGGGATATCTTGAAGGAGTTGTTTGACGGGGGCCGGAGCCTCCTCTAATTCAAGGAACAACAGATCCGACAGCAGGGCAATTGCCTTGCCAGCCTTGAACATGTCCATCAACTTGACGCTCGTCTCGCGGAATTCCCCGTCAAGGCAACCGCCGACAACCGACGTGTCGATGTAGATTTTCAGTTTCTTGGCCATAGCTACGCGAAATTGTTAAACCTGTGTGGTGACGATTCAGGTCAGGTTATTGAGACTCCATTGGGTTGATGAAACAGAGATAAGGATAGCATAAAAGGGGTTCATTTGTCCAAGAAATCTTCCGGCGAGATTTCCGCCGGGGCGGAAATTAATCAAGTAAACGTCCCTTTCGGATCGACTAACTGCGCTACCCAGCGCACCTACTCTGCCCAAGGCGCATTTACTTTTGCGAATTCCGGATGCTCGTTGAGGAAGGCGTTCAGCGTGTCGTCAATGCTGTCCCAGTAAAGCCCGGTTTCTTTGTCGGCAAGTTGCTCATACGCTTTGGACGCAAGGAAACACTCCATCACCTCTCCAATGGATTGACCGGACTCTTGGGCGATTTTTGCGGTGATGAATCCGGCTATCGAGTGGATGCCGGCCTCAATCAGCTCATCGGTTAACGTCATACGCCCCCTCGAAGGAAGTCGTGTAGAAACCGCGCCCATAATCTTTCCGGGACGCACCTTTCGTCACGTCGGGAGAACGAACAGCTTCCATCGCCCCGTGGAACAGTCTGCATGCTGAAAGTTCACCCCACGGCATGGCTGCCTCCCGATCTCTCAACAAGGTATCTGTCAATATCTGAAACGACATACCTATTGTCATAATAATGCAACAGGTCGTAATGCTCGGCAAGGAAGCGAACGATCCGGTGACGAGCATCAAGAGCACAGAACTGCTTGATACCGTATCCGTGCGCTTTACAGAACGCGGAAACGGTGAATCCGATCCATGTGGCAATGGTTTGTTCGCTGCCCATGGTCAGACTCCTACGACAAGCGGGTAATCGAACCGTTCGCCGAAAGGCGTCGCGGAGACAGCGTCGGCCGTTTACCCGCCTCCATAGACTTCGATTCGCTAATTTTCGCATCTACTTTGCCGCTGCCCCTGTCACTGACCGATTACGCGTGATGCGACAAACCTCTTTCAGCAGGGCACCTTTTCTGATAAGCTCCCCCTGTTCGCATTTTTGGAGTCTCTTTGCATTCAGGAGCGGAGTTTAACGATGGGCGGTTTCTTCGGCGTGGTATCGCGTGAGAGTTGTATTGAAGATCTCTATTACGGTACCGATTACCATTCACATCTGGGGACGCGGCGGGCCGGCATGGCCGTGCGGGACCACGATGGCTTTACACGGCGTATCCATGATATCTCAAACGCCCAGTTCCGCAGCAAGTTTGAGGAGGACCTGCCCTATTTCAAGGGCAGTTCCGGGGTGGGGGTGATCAGCAACCATGAGGATCAGCCGCTCCTGATCACTTCGCATCTCGGCACCTATGCGATTGTGACAGTCTCCTTTATCCGCAATATCGATGCTTTGGCAAAGACGCTCTTTGCCGTGCGGCGGGGGCACTTCTCCGAGACGAGTTGTCAGGGACTCAATCCCACTGAGATGGTGGCGGCGCTGATCAATACTCAGGCGACGATCGAGGATGGGCTGCAACATGTGCAGGAGGTGGTGGAGGGGTCGTGTTCGGTGCTGCTGCTGACGTCGCGGGGCGAGCTCTATGCCGCTCGCGACCGCTATGGCCGCATTCCGGTGGTGCTGGGACGCAAAGAGGGGGCGATGGCCGTGGCGGTGGAGTCGTGCAGCTTTCCCAATCTCGGCTATCGCACATATCGTGAGCTGGGACCGGGCGAGGTGGTCTGTCTGAATCCCGAGGGGGAGGAGATCAGGGCATTGCCGCGGCCGCAACTGCACATCTGTGCCTTCTTCTGGATCTACTTCGGCTTCCCGGCCTCTTCGTATGAGGGGGTGAATGTGGAGAGTGCGCGCTATCGCAGTGGCGAGATGCTGGCCCGCAAAAGTCTGGTCGAGGCCGATCTGGTGGCGGGGGTGCCCGACTCCGGTGTCGGCCATGCCCTCGGCTTTGCCCTGGGTTGCGGTATACCCTACAAGCGTCCCTTCGTCAAATATACCCCTACCTGGCCGCGCAGCTTTCTGCCGCCCAACCAGGAGCGGCGTACCCTGACGGCCAACAAGAAACTGCTGCCGATTACCGATATGATCCACGGGCAGCGCATGATCTTCTGCGACGACTCGATTGTGCGCGGCACACAGTTGCATGAACAGTCGCGCCGGCTCTACGATGGTGGCGCACGTGAGGTACACATGCGGATTGCCTGTCCCCCGCTGCTCTTCGGCTGCCGATATCTCAACTTTGCGCGTTCAGGTTCAGACAGTGAGCTCTTTGCACGGCGCATTGCGCAGCAGATCGACGGCCCCAAGGCTGACTATCACGCCTTCAGCAACCCCGACTCCGACTGCTACCAGTCGATGGTGGAGCGGATCCGCAGTCGTCTGGGGCTGACCTCGCTCTACTATCAGCACCTGGAGGATATGGTGGAGGCGATCGGGCTGCCGCCCGAGCAGGTCTGCACCTACTGCTGGACCGGCAAAGAGCCGCATGAGCCTGCGGCCTGTCAAGGATGTCCGGCGCGTGCGGGTGGGGCGGTTTAGTCTGACCCCACCGTAGCGCGACGCCGTCGTTTAAGCGTAAGCGATTAAGTGTGCCGTTTAAGATGGGGTTTAAGGTGGGGTTTAAGTGCCACCGACTCTTGCACCTTCGCCTTAAACGGTCACCTTAAACTACCCAGTCTTAAACCTTTGCTCCTAAACGGCGACCTTAAACGGGGCGGGATGAATAAGAAGAACGAGTAAGAGTGGGGAGGAGTAAGAGGTCCGCGACTACGGCTTATCGCGCAGCTATTGCTGTAATCGGGAGTGGTGGCAGCGAGTAGTAAAACGTGCTGCGGCGACGACGGCGCGTCGCCCTCCAGAGTGCTCCGCACTCCGCATTGATCTCCCTGGCGCATGCGCCGGGCTGGAGGGTGGCAGGCTCTTGCCACCGCAGTTGGGTAGAATGTGCCCGCCGTAGCGCGACGCCGTCGTTTAAGCGTAAGCGATTAAGTGTGCCGTTTAAGATGGGGTTTAAGGTGGGGTTTAAGTGCCACCGACTCTTGCACCTTCGCCTTAAACGGTCACCTTAAACTACCCAGTCTTAAACCTTTGCTCCTAAACGGCGACCTTAAACGGGGCGGGATGAATAAGAAGAACGAGTAAGAGTGGGGAGGAGTAAGAGTGGGGATGAGTAAGATATCCGCCACTACGGCTTATCGCGCATGGTCAGTAGCGCCACTCGTAGCGCAGGCGCGGAGCCTCCTGCTGCAAGAGCTGGCGCAGGCCGCCGTAGGCCGGCAGGCGGGAGCGGCGGAAGAGATCGATAAAGCCCGACTCCTCCTCGTAGCGGATGAGCTTGAAGGTGTCGCTCTCCAGCAGTGTGGCCAGCTCATCGAGGGCGGCTTCACGGTAGCCGATGCGATCGATCAGGCCGACCTGCAGGGCGGTGTCGGAGAGGAAGAGGCGTCCATCGGCCAGCTCCCGCACCTGCTCTGGTGACAATTTGCGGTTTTCGGCTACGAGGCCGGCAAAGCGCTGATGGAGTCCGTTGACCACCTGCTGCATGAGATTGGTCTGGCTGGGTGAGATTTCGTGGAAGGGATTGAGCATCTGTTTATTCTCGCCCGAGGTGAGGCTGACATCGCGGATGCCGAGCCGCTCGGCCAGTTCATTGATATTGTAGCTGGGGATCATGACGCCGATGGAGCCGGTGACCGTGGTGGGGTGGGCGACAATCCGGTCGGCGGCCAGCGCCGCATAGTAGCCACCGGAGGCGCAGAGGTCGCCCAGCAGGGCGACGATGACACGCCCCTCGTCCGATTGGCGGAAACGCTTGAGCTCATGGTAGAGCTGGTCGCTGAGGGTTACACCGCCGCCGGGGGAGTCGATCTCCAGCAGCAGCGCCCGTACCTCGCGGTCGCGGCGTGCCACTCTGATGGCGCGCAGGGCGGCGCCGGCTGAGCCGTCGCTCTCGCTGTTCCAGCCTGTGGTAGCCTCTGTGATCACGCCGCGCAGGAAGATACGCGCCACCTTGGTGGTACTGGCGCCACTGCCGCTCGACCAGACTTCACGCAGGTTGGGCAGCTCATCGACGCCGACCTGGCGCAGTTTGCCGCTACCGCTGCTGCTGCTCCACTTGAACTCCTCGCTGCCGAACTCCTCGAGTAGCGTCGAGAAGAGGAGACGTCCGGCGCCGAAGACGGCCACGGCGATCAGTACGACGATAATCAAGGCGGTTATCAGACAACCAAAGCCGCAGCCCCGTTTGCGTTGCGGGGTCTCTCGCGGTTCACTGCTGTTATGCTGCATCTCGGGCTCCCAATCAGAATGGTGTTGTCTTTGCAGGTTCGTAAGGGTAAACTCTGACTATCGAAAGAGTTTTTCTCAACGTTAAAACTTGGAGTATACGAAAGATGGCACGTAAAGTCACCCTTGTTTCCGGTCAATGGGCCGATCTGCCCCTTGAAGAGTTGGCACCGCTGGTGAACGACTTCGGTTATGATGGTCTCGAATTGGCGGCCTGGGGCGACCATCTCGACCTGGAGAAGGCGGCACGCAGCAAGAGCTATTGCGACGACCAGCGTGCCATTCTGGCCAATAGCGGTCTCGGCGTCTGGGCGATCCAGAACCACCTCTCGGGGCAACTCGTCTGTGACAACATCGACGAACGCCACTACGCCTTTGGTCCCGACAAGTACAAGGGCGATCCCAAGGGACTCAAACGCTGGGCCATCAGGATGCAGCAGGCGGCGGCCAAGGCGGCTGTCAATATGGGCGTCGATGTGATTACCGGTTTTACCGGCTCACCGATCTGGCATCTGCTCTACTCCTTCCCGCCGGTGCTGCCGGGGCAGATCGAGGCCGGCTTCAAGAGCTTTGCCAAGACATGGAAGCCGATTCTCGATATCTACGCCGATCACGGTGTGCGTTTTGCGCTTGAGGTCCACCCCACCGAGATCGCCTTCGATATCGCCTCGGCCGAACGGGCGCTCGACGCGCTGGATGGCCATCCGGCCTTCGGCTTCAACTACGATCCCTCGCACTTCGGCTACCAGGGGGTCGACTACATCAAATTTATCCGCACCTTCCCCGACCGTATCTTCCACTGCCACATCAAGGATGCCTGGTGGGGACATGGTGACGGTAGCGTCGGCGTCTTCGGCGGTCATACCGACTTTGCCGATCCGCGCCGCTTCTGGGACTTCCGCTCCCCCGGACGCGGTGATATCATGTTCGAGGATATCATCGTAGCCCTTAACGATATTGGATACGACGGACCACTCTCGGTAGAGTGGGAAGATTCACGCATGGATCGCTGCCACGGGGCACGCGAAGCCTGCGAGTTTGTCCGCAGTCTCGACTTTGAACCTAGCGCCATCGCCTTTGATGCCCAATTTGATCGCTGAATATCATGAGTAACGAAACGACCAGCAGTGAGGCGGCACTTTCCGCCAACGAAGAGCCGCGTGGCCACTTTGTCCGTCAGTTTATCGCCGCCGATGTAGCGGCGGGACGCAATGGCGGCGAGGTGGTGACCCGTTTCCCACCCGAACCCAACGGCTACCTCCACATTGGCCACGCCAAGGCGATCTGCATCGACTTTGAGATGGCGGCCGAGTTTGGTGGCCGCTGCCATCTGCGCATGGACGATACCAATCCGGCCAAGGAGGATGAGGAGTATGTCCAGGCGATCAAGGAGGATGTGCGCTGGCTCGGCTTCGACTGGGGCCAACACTTCTACTATGCCGCCGACTTCTTCGAGCAGATGTACGATCTGGCCGTCGCCCTGATCCGCACCGGTCACGCCTACGTCTGCGACCTGACGCAGGAGGAGTGGCGTGAGTATCGCGGCATTCCAACGGTGCCCGGCAAGGAGAGCCCCTACCGCAGTCGCAGCGTAGCCGAGAACCTCGATCTCTTCAGCCGCATGCGGGCAGGCGAGTTTGAGGAGGGCAGCCGCTGCCTGCGGGCACGGATCGACATGGCGGCGCCCAACATCCACCTGCGCGATCCCGTCATCTACCGCATTCTCAAGCAGGAACACTACCGTACCGGCAACAAGTGGGTAGTCTACCCCACCTACGACTACGCCCACCCGATCGAGGATGCACTGGAGGGGATCACCCACTCCCTCTGTACGCTGGAGTTTGAGGTGCATCGGCCGCTCTACGACTGGGTCATCGATCGCATGGCGGAGTTGGAGCTGCTGGTGGTACGCAACGGCCACACCATCCGTCCGCAGCAACGCGAGTTTGCGCGTCTTGCGCTCGACTACACCGTGATGAGCAAACGCAAACTGCTGCAATTGGTGCAGGAGCGGCTGGTTGACGGCTGGGATGATCCCCGCATGCCGACGATCTCCGGCTTGCGCCGCCGCGGCTACCCCGCCACTGCCATCCGCGACTTCTGCGACCGCATCGGCGTCTCCAAATACAAGAGCGCCACCGAGCTGGCGCTGCTGGAGTCGTGTGTGCGTGACGAGCTGAACCGCACAGCGCTGCGGCGTCTGGCTGTGCTAAACCCGCTCAAGCTGATCATCGAGAACTACCCTGAAGCGGAGGAAGAGTGGTTCGAAGCGGTCAACAACCACGAAGAGCCCGAGGCAGGCAGCCGCCGGATACCCTTCAGTCGCGAGCTCTGGATTGAGCGTGACGACTTTATGGAGGTGCCGGAGAAGAAGTTTTTCCGTCTGGCACCGGGGCGCGAAGTGCGGCTGCGCTATGCCTGCCTCTTCACCTGCACCGGAGTTGACAAAGATGGTGACGGCAACGTCGTAGCAGTGCGCGGCACCTACGATCCCGACTCACGCGGCGGTAGCGCTCCCGACGGGCGCAAGGTGAAGTCGACCATCCACTGGGTCTCGGCCCGCCACGCGCTCTCCCTGCCGGTACGACTCTACGACCGCCTCTTTTCAGTTGCCGATCCCGAGGCTGATGAGAGCCGCCCCTTTACCGACTTCCTCAACCCGGAGTCGCTGCTTGAGGTGGTGGCTTGGGGCGAACCGGCCCTGGCTGAAACACCACCCGGCAGTGTGGTGCAGTTTGAACGCCTCGGCTACTTCTGCTGCGATACCGGCCTCTCACAGCCCGGCGCTCCCGTTTTCAACCGCACTGTGACACTGAAGGATACCTGGCAGAGCGTGAAACAAAACAAACCAAAATGAGCCTAGGACTGGCATATCAACCGGAACTCTTTGCGGAAGAGATCGATCTTGTCGATGCGCATGCACGTTTTACAGATCGTTCGGGAGCTTTTGGCGACAATATGTCCCTGCCGGTGCATCGCTGGTATCGCTATTCAGCCGGGTTTTCTGCCGATTGGGTGCGACTTTTGTTGCGTGAAAAGAACCGCTCGGGCAGTGGATTTGCTGTTTTGGATCCCTTTGCCGGGGTTGCCACAACCTTGATTGCATCTGAGGCCGAGAGGCTCCAAAGCCGGGGTTTTGAAGCTCATCCCTTTATCAGTCGGGTAGCCCAGGCCAAAATTAATGGGTTACGTGTCGACTCAAGCGTTTTGCATCGCTTGTTTAACCGTTTTTTGGTTGATTTGACAAGCGATAAGTTTGAACTCCCCACCAATCTGCCACCACTTTTGGAGAGATGTTATACTATCGAGTCTCTTAAAGCGTTATGGACGATGCGCGAACTTTTCATTGCAGAGTATAACGACGGATCATATGAAGCAGAGTTGCTCTGGTTGGTTATTACATCGATTTTGCGTCCTTGTAGTGGTGCAGGAACAGCTCAATGGCAATATGTTCTGCCTAATAAAAGCAAGTCTAACGTAAAATCACCACTTGAGGCTTTTAAGGATAAAGCGGCAGAAATTTTGCAAGACATTGAGTATGCACAACGCGGAGCGTGGGGGCAGCAAGCAACTCTACTTGTAACTGATGCCCGCCAACCGCAGGGGGTGGAAGCGTGTCAGTTTGATGCGGTTATAACCTCTCCACCCTATCCAAACAACTATGACTATGCCGATGCCACCCGTCTGGAAATGACATTCTGGGGTGAAGTGGAAGGATGGGGTGATTTACAATCTGCTGTCAGAAAACACCTTATCCGGTCTTGCTCGCAGCACGCCGCTGCAGAGAAGCTGGAGCTGGATAGCCTGTTGTCAGAACCAATCCTGCAGCCGATCAGGGAGCCGCTCGGAGCAGCCTGCCAGACATTGACAGAGATTCGTCTGACAAAGGGAGGCAGAAAAAACTACCACACTATGGCGGCTGCATACTTCCGCGATTTGGGGATGGTTTTGCAAGCACTACGTCCGCTCTGTCGGGAAGGTGGTTTTTTATGCCTGGTTATTGGTGATTCTGCGCCTTACGGTGTCTATTTACACGTTGAGGAGTGGCTGGGGCAGTTGGCGCAAGCTGTTGGTTTTAAATCATACTCCTTTGAAAAGATCCGTGATCGAAATGTTAAATGGAAAAACCGTAAACACAGGGTACCGCTTAAGGAGGGACGCCTCTGGATAGAGGCTTGATTATGGCACAATCTCCCGCACATAAATTCGGTCAACTTATTGGCAACTTATTGGAAGAGCTTGTGGCACCTCTGCTAAGGGAGTTCGCCGAGAGTCATGGACTCTTCTTGGATCACCAAGGCAAACCCCGGGCTGCACGGAGAGGCAAGAAGGTATCTTGGCGTGATGCTTACGGTAACCTTCACGATTTGGACTATGTACTGGAACGTAATGGCACAAATGAAGTTTTGGGAACGCCCGTGGCCTTTATTGAAGTGGCTTGGCGCAGATACACAAAACATGCACGTAACAAAGCGCAAGAGATACAAGGCGCGATTTTACCGTTGCGTGAAAAATTTGAACGTTCTACTCCCATCCTGGGGGCAGTTTTAGCTGGCGAATTTACCGAAGGCTCGATTGAGCAGTTGCGTTCTCACGGCTTTCAGGTCCTCTACTTTCATTATGAACTGATCGTTGCGGCCTTTGCATCAGAGGGGATTGATATTGCGTTCGACGAACGAACGTCTGATGCCACATTTCGCCGTTGTGTTAAAGAGATTGAAAGAGTGTCAGATAGCAGCAGAAAGAGCATCAAGTCTCACCTTAAAGCTGCCTGCCACGGTGAAATTACAGATTTTATGACGGCCCTTGCAAAACGCTTTGAACGCATGATCGATAAAGTAATTGTCGTTCCGCTCTATGGACGCTCAAACGAATTCACAACTGTAGAGGAAGCGCTGTCATTTCTCGATTCACACTCTGTCTATGAAGGGTGTGGGGATTTCAGGAAATATGAAGTGGTGGTTCAATTTTCAAACGGTGACAGAGTGGAGGGATCGTTTCGCAACCAGGTGAAGGTTAAGGAGTTTTTGCACTTTATCTCAGTGCAGTGAAAAGGGTTAAGGAACTGACAAGCATGAACCAGAGTGATTTGCGACAGAGAGAGCTGCCGATAGCTGCTCAAACTCTCTATGTGGTTGATGTTATGCCGCTGCTCTATCGCGGGCACTTTGTCTTTCTCAAGAACCCGCGGCGCACCTCCACCGGGATCAACACCTCGGCGCTGACCACCTTTGCCAGCAGTCTGTTGCAACTGATCGAAACGCGCAACCCGACCCATCTGGCACTGGTCTTCGATTCGACCACCCCGACCTTCCGCCATGAGCTCTATCCGGCCTACAAGGCGACCCGCCAGAAGATGCCGGAGGAGCTGGCGGCGGCCATTCCAATGGCGCAGGAGTTGGCCGAGGCATTGAGCCTGCCGATGCTGCGCGTTGACGGTTTCGAGGCCGACGACCTGATGGGCACGCTGGCACGGCTGGGGCGCGAGACGGGTATCACGACCTTCCTAGTGACGCCGGACAAGGATATCGCCCAGCTTGTCGGTAAGGAGACGCTGCTCTACCGTCCGGGGCGCAGTGGTGAAAACCCCGAAATCTACGGCGTCGAGGATGTGCGCAACCGTTGGGGCGTGCGCGAGCCGCAGCAGATGATCGACTTTCTGGCACTGGCCGGCGACGCCTCCGATAACATTCCCGGCATTCGCGGCGTTGGGGAGAAGACAGCACAGAACCTGCTGGCGCAGTTTGGCACACTCGATGAGGTCTTGGCACATGCTGGCGAGCTCAAGGGCAAACTGGCCGAGCGGGTGGTGCAGTATGCCGACGACGCCCGCCTCAGCTTCCAACTGGCCACCATCAGGCAAGATGTGCCGCTCACCTGCAGTCTCGAAGAGCTGGCGCTGCGTCCGCCCGACAGGGAGGCGCTTCGCAGCGTACTCTCCAAGTATGAGCTGCTGCAGATGGGGCGTAAGCTGCTGGGGAACGACTTCACGCTGGAGCAGAGCGAGACTGGACTACGCTCAATCGCCAACACGATGCACCGTTACCAGGTTGTCAGCGACGCCTCCGGCAGGGCACAGTTGCGAGCCGCCCTCGAGAGTGTCCCCATCTGGGCTTTTGATACCGAAACTACCGGCCTCGATCCCTGGACAGCCAAGCTGGTAGGCCTCTCCTTTGCCAAGGCGCCGGGGCGCGCCTGGTACCTGCCGGTGCCGCCCGACGAGCCCGGGCGCAGCGAGGTGTTGCAGTGGTTGCGTAGTCTCTTTGGTGATGCCCGCACCATCAAGGTGGGGCACAATCTGAAGTACGATCTGACGGTCTTGCAGCAGCATGGTGTGCAAGTTGCCGGCCGTTACCACGATACGCTCCTGACGCACTATGTGCTCGACGCTGCCGCCCGGCATGGCGTCGACCAACTGGCGCGTCAACTGCTCAACTACGACCCGATCCCGATCACAGCTTTGATCGGCACAAAACGGGGCGCCGACGCTACCAATATGGGCGAGCTCTCAGCAGCAGAGATCTGCGACTACGCCTGTGAAGATGCCGACCTGACGCTGCAGCTCTACGAAAAGTTGCGCCCTGAAGCGACCAAGGCGGGACTGCTCAAGGCGCTCGACGACAGCGAGGAGCCATTGATTCCCGTGCTGCTCCGGATGGAGGAGGCGGGGGTAGCGCTCGACCGTACGGCGCTCGCCCAATTTGCAACCGAGCTTGACCGCGAACTACTGCAACTCGAAATGGAGGTGCTGGAATTGGGCGGTGGCGGTTTCAATATCAACTCGCCCAAGCAGTTGGGCGAGGTGCTCTTCGACCGCCTCAAGCTCGACCCCGACGCCGCCCGGACCGCCACCTCGGGGCAGTATGCGACCGGCGAAGAGGTGTTGCAGAAGTTGGTGGGGCGTCATCCGATCGTGGCGCAGATTCTCGAATATCGTGCCGGTGCCAAGCTAAAATCGACCTACGTCGACAAGCTGCCGGAGCATATCAACCCCGCCACAGGACGGGTGCATACCAACTTCAGCCAGGCTTTGACGGAGACGGGGCGCCTCTCCTCGTCGAATCCCAACCTGCAGAATATCCCGGTCCGCACCGAGCGGGGCAAGCGTATCAGGGCCGCCTTTGTCGCACGTGACCCAGACCATATCGTGATCTCGGCCGACTACTCGCAGATCGAACTGCGCATCATCGCGGCTCTGAGTGGTGACAAATCGATGCTGGCGGCCTTTGCCGCCGGTGCTGATATCCATACCGAGACGGCGGCGCGCGTCTTTGATGTTCTGCCGCTGCTGGTAACACCGGAGATGCGTGAGCGCTGCAAGATGGTCAACTTCGGCATTATCTACGGCATTTCACCCTATGGATTGGCGCAGCGGCTGGGGATTCCCAACAAGCAGGCCGGCGAGTTGATCGAGACCTACTTTGAGCGCTATCCCGGCATCAAGGCCTATATGGAGCGCACGATTGCCGAGGCACGCGAGCAGGGGTACGCCCGGACGATTCTGGGACGCCGCCGTGCACTGCCTGATATCAAGTCGCGCAATGCGACTGTCCGCCAGGCGGCCGAGCGCAATGCGATCAACACTCCGGTGCAGGGGAGCGCTGCCGACCTGATCAAGCTGGCGATGGTACGTATCGACCGCGAGCTGCAGGCGGCCCGGCTCCAGACGCGCATGGTACTGCAGATTCACGACGAGCTCCTCTTCGATGCGCCGCGCAGTGAAGAGGAGGCGGTGCGTAGCCTCGTCAAGAGCGCCATGCTCGGCGCCCTCGACCTGGGGGTGCCGCTTGAGGTGGCAATCGGCAGCGGCAACAACTGGCTGGAGGCACATGGCTGAGAGCAAGAATCAGGGTAGAGACGGCTCGCCGCAGCCGTCCACAGTAATTTCAACCGCCGAGCTCCTGTCATCCGATAGCGGGCGGCATGACTGGGCTCTGACAGCGCTACTCTGCTCGGCCTTCTGTATGGGCTTTTCGATGCCGCTGGGACGCCTCGGCATGTTGGCCGCGACCATTGCCCTCCTGGTCGATATCGCACGTGGACGGCGACGCTGGCAGATGCCGGCCACGGCCTGGGTCTGGCTGCTGCTACTGCTGCTGGCGGGAGTGGTGACATGGTATGGACTCAATCCGGCCAAGGGCGTCAAACGCCTTACCAAGCTGCTCTGGTTCATCGGTATTCCCGTTGCGGCTTCCATTATCGACTCGCGTGAGCAGATGTGGCGGGTCTTGCGGGCTCTGCTGCTGGGTACGGCGGCGTTGGCGGTGCGGGTTCTAATCCGCAATCCGATCAGTGCCGGGGCGATTGTCAACCGCTTTGCCAAGACGCCGAGTGCCAAACAGTTCACCTTTGCCCAGGAGTTGATTTTTCAAGGGCGGCTCGATGACGGCCAGCGGCTGATGGTCGGCCTGGTCGGCGCTGTGGCGCTGGTGTTGGGCGGTGCAGCGCTGCAGCGTTGCGGTGCACGGCGGCTGCTGGTCAAGGTAAGCAGTGCGCCGCCTGAGCCGGAGGAGAAACAGAGTTGCCTGGCGCCGGTTACCTCCTGGATTGCCCTGATTCCGGTCTGGCCGTTGCTGATAACCGTGCTGGCGGTGGCTGAGGTTGTGGCTCTCAAACGTGGCTCCTGGCTGAGTGCGCTGACCGTTTTGACGCTGCTGCTGGCGCGTGGCCGGCGGCTCAAGTGGGTGGTGCTGGCGCTGCTGCTGCTGGCCGGTGTGGCCGCCACTGTAACGCCGATACGGCAGCGTATCCTGCACGTTGGCACCGAGCTGCAGGTCTCCTCGGGCGGACGCCTGGCAATGTGGAGCCGTGTCGCCCCCGAGTTGTTGCGGCAATATCCCCGGGGCATCGGCTTCAGGGCGATGACGAGCGAGTTGATGCGTTCGATCGAGCCGCGTGTGGAGCCCGACCGCGACCATCTGCACTCCAACTTTGTAGAGCTGGCCGTCTCCCTCGGCTGGGCCGGCCTGGCGCTCTATCTGCTCTGGATGGGCCTGCTCTGCCGCGATGCGCTGCTATCTGATGCCACACCACAGCCGATCTTCTGGATGTTGCTGGCGCTCTTTCTCAACGGCTTTGTTGAATACAACTTCGCCGATGGCGAGATTGTGATCATTACCGGCCTGCTGGGTGGAATGGCGGCTGCCGGCAAGCGCCTGAATCTCAGTCGTCGAAGATGAGCGAGAGGGAGAGGGAGATGCCGGGATTGGTCTTCCAATCGATACGCTGCTCCCAGGCGAGAAAGGGCTTTAACTCGCCGATAAGCCAGCGCCGCCAGAGGCGCTGACGCCAGGCGACCGAGAGGGTGGTCGACTGCCAGCCGGCAGTAGAGCGGGTCCAGTAGACCGAATCCCAGGCGTAGCTGAGGGCGCGGTATTTGTCAAATGGTTGGACGAAGAAGGTAGTAGCAGTGAGCCGGACGCCCTCTTGAGCACGACGTTTTTCACTCCAATCGGCGGTGAAACGCTGTCGCAAAAGATTGTAATGGAGTTGCTGATCAATGTCGAAACGGGTGCGTGAGCGCCAACCGTCCCCTTGATACCAGAAGAGCCGCTCACTCGTATGGAGGCTGAGGGTCCCGGATAGTTCGTGATGGTGTCGCAGGCGTGGGCCAAGATAGGGTTTTATCTTTTTCAGCCGCAGGCCGCCTACGAGATCGAGCTGGATCAGGCCACGTTGTGCCAGGGCATACTGCAAACCGAAGGTAGGAGAAGAGAAAGTCTCGCTGAGAGAGCCATGCAGATCTTCCTGTATACCATCCTCCTCCTCAAAGAAGTCGTCGCTGCTGTCAAAGAGGAGCTTCCAGCGCCGGGAGAGGCGTGGCAAAGTTAGCGCTCCGCCAAAGCTGGTCTGGTAGGCGGCGTCGTGATGGCGACTGAGGGTCAGCGACTGTTTGACGCGCAGTCGGGCACGGGCAGTCTCGGCAGCGTAGTCGGGGTCGTCAAAGAAGCCATCGAACCAGCGTGAGAAGTCCCCGATGCGGATGGTGACGCCGTCATGCAACCGGTCAAAACCGTTGGTTGCGGGCCGAGCGGCGGTGCTCGTTTCAGTAGCGTAGAGGTTCGTTGCGCAGGCCGCGTGCAGCAGCACGAGCCCAAGCAGCAGCCGGCTTGTGTTGAATGCGCTAAAATCGCGCGAGATTTTTTGTGGATGCCGCTTGCTCATGCACTTTTAAGCAGTCTATGCGGGAGGTGTCCGGCCCCAGCCGCGCCACATCGCTTTGAAGGTGCGCAGCAGAATCCAGATGTTAAAGCGTGGCGAGCGGTGGCAGAGCCAGTAGAAGTCGAGCTGGCACATCTCGGCCAACCCCAGTTGGCGACGCCCGGGGGCAACCTGATAGAGCCCGGTCAGACCGGGTGTGACACGCTCGCGCAGCTTTACCCACGGAGCGCTTTTGACGGCCTCGTTACGCTCGGTGAGTGGTAGCGGACGAGGCCCCAGAAGCAGCATGTTGCCACGCAGCAGGTTGAAGAGCTGCGGCAGTTCATCAAGACCGCAGCGGCGCAACCGCTCACCGCTGGCGGTGGCTTGGCGTCTGCCGCCGGAACGCTGTTGCATGGTGCGGAACTTGTAGATCGTAAACCGCCGGCCACCACGGCCGGTTCGCCGCTGGGCAAAGAGCAGAGGGGCGCCATCGGCCAGGGCTACACGCAGCGCCACGAGCAGCAACAGCGGCAGCAGCAGAGGCAGAGAGAGCAGGGCCAGCAGTGGCGAGAGCCACTGCAGCAGGCGTGGTTCGCGCTGTGGCAGCGGTCCAAAGCAGTAGAGGGAGAGGTGGCCGTGTTGTTGCGGTGCAATCCCGGCCTGCGCCAGCGCCTGCAGGCGGGAGGCTGCGACCCAAGTGGGAACCCCCTGCTGCAGGCCGAGCGCCAGCCAGCTCATGATGGCTTCACGTGTCAGCAGCCCGTCAGCCAGTATCAGGCGCACCGTCTCCGGTGGCAGCTCCGCCGGTGGCGGGTGGTGGCGTTCATGAACCACTATCCGGCTGCCGGGGTGCGTCACCACGGCAACGCCATCGCAGCGGCCCACGACTAATGTGGTCGCACTATGCACTGTCAGCAGCGGTTAACTGCCGCACCGGCCTACTCTGCCAAGAGGCTGTGACGCAGATAGGCGGAACGGCGGGCTGAGACTTCAAAGGGAAACTCATTCCAGAGTGGCACGGCCTCTTTAAAGAGGCGATTGACGGTGGCGTCGTTCATGTCGCCCGCGACCTCTGTGCCCCACTTTTCGAGCTGTTCAACCAGCGGCTTGAGAACCTCCGCTTCAAAGCTGCGATCGCCACGCTGCTCATCGTTCCAGAAGGTCTTGATATCGGGGCTGCTCTTGCGATAGCTGCCCCAGGCCTGCAGCACGAGTTGGCGTTTGATCTGCGGCATGATGGCGTCGATACCCTTAAAGGTGATGCGACCGAAGCGGTTCAGCTCGTGAACCTGCCCGCTACCCCAGGTGAAGCCGCCACGCCGGGTCCAGGGAATGACTCCCAGCGCCCACTCATCACTCTCGGCGGGGAGGTAGTCGTAGAGCGCGCTCCAGGAGATTGTGAGCGCGACTCCGAAGCCGTTGCTGATCGGTGCCACGTTGCAACTGATGTAGTCGGCGAGCAGGCGATAGTGTGTGTGCGGCGACATCCAGTTGTAGCAGTTGACCTTGCCGGAGGGGACGTTTGCCATCCACTGGTAGTAGAAGTTGCCGGCACCAGGTTGCAGCGACATCTCCAGTGAGCCGCCGCTCTTGAGTCCCGCCAACACCTCGTCAATCGCATCATCTTCCAGTTCGAGGTAGATATGGAGGCCGCGCTTGTCGGCTGCCACAAAGAAGGAGACGCCGCTCTCGGCAGTTGTCGCTTCGCTTACTGCGCGGATCGCGTTGACATCGTTGATCAGCAGGGCGGCCGCCTTCTGGTTATACTTCTCGAAGCGCGCCTCACGCTGGCGCGCATTTTTGGTGAGCTGCGAGGTGTGCCAGGCGGCAGCGCCACTGGGAGCTTCAGGTACGATCATCACCGGATAACGGGGCACCTCCTTCTGTTCGACCGCGCCAAAGTGGCGTGCCAGCTCGTGATTGCGCAGTGCGACAAATGCCTTGGCGGCATTGAAGTGCGCTGCCTCGATCTCTGTCGGTGTCAGCCCCTCCGGTGCTTTGGGCAGTGCCGGCGTGCTCTTTTTGGCTGCTGCAGCCTCCAGGCCGGTCGCAATCAACGTCAGTGTATATTGCGCCTCAGCCGTAAAACGCTCATCCTGCCGCAGCTCCTGCAGCATGGCTGTGGCGTCAGCGAGCTCTTGGGCATGCAGCGTATGGTAGAGTGTTTCGAACTTCGTTTCGATCTGCCGTTTGGCATAAGGCCGTACCTGCGCCGGCACGGTTGTGGCGAGCAGTGTCACCACCAGTGAGAGAGTCAGCAAGTGAGTTTTCTTGGTCATTGGTAAGCTCCTGATAGAGTGGCTAGAAATTACAGCATCTCGCCGAGACGCAGGAGATGTTTGATCATCTCGAGGCGTACCGTATTGAGGTCGCACTCGGTGGTGTTGAGCAGTGCGAGATACTGCAACGCGATACGCCCGGCATAGCGATGTTCGGTGGTGCCCTTGGCAATCACGCGGTTGGCTGTCTGCTTCAGCAGCGTAGCATAGCGCACATCATCAAGCGCCTCACGGTAGGCCTCAAAGGCCATGGTATTGATCGGATGCTCGGTGCCGGGATAGATCCAGCTAAAGGAGCGGAAGTTATAGTGCGAGCCGATAAAGTCGTTCCACTGATAGCCGGAGAGCTTATAGTTGATAGTGCCGTCCTGATCGGCCATGTAGAGATCGAGGCCGTGCGTACGGCGTGCAAAATCGGGGTTCTCAGGGCCGGTGTGGGGGTTGGCATAGCTCGAAATGAGGGCGCCCATTGCATGCCAGGTGCGGGCGTCATCCTTGGAGTAACTGCCGCCGTAGTTCACGAAGTCTTCATTGTAACCGCCATGCAGCAGATGGCGGCTATGCCCGGTGCTGAAGGTGCGCAGGCCGTGCTGCTGATGGATAAACTGCCAGGCGGCACGCTGCGCCCGCAACAGCTTCATGCCCGGTTCATCCCAGCCATAGCAGTAGATGATCGTATCGGGACCAAACTCTCGATGCACTATGTCGCGCCCGCCGATGATCTCGTCGGGCCAATAGTTGGGGATATCCTGCTCGGCTAGCGGCTTCTCGCGGTTGGTATGCCGCAGATAGCCGTAGTCGGGAATGCCACGTACGGCGTCGAAGACTACATCGGTGGCGAGTCCCGCCGCTTTATAGATTTGCAACTGGCGTACGAAGTGGTTGGTGTTGCCACCACGGAAGGTAGGCACCATCGGGTAGAGGAGGTTATGATCACGGAAGTTGACATACTCGTTGTAGAGATACTTTTCGGCATCGGCCAGCGTAGCGCCCGCCTTGACATAGCTCTGCAGGCTGCTGTTATTGTAGGTGCTGGCGTAGAAGGGGCGCTCAAGATCGTAGTTGGTGCGCGGTTGCGGCAGCTCAAAGGGCAGCACCCGCACCTTGAGCGGGATTGCAGCTGCCGGACGACCGTCGAGTGTCACTTCGATCGTGCCACTGTAGACGCCCTCAGCCTGCTTGGGGGCATGGAAAGTGAGCCAGATCTGTTTATAACTGTTGGCCTCCAGTGTGAAGGGTTGCAGTGTGCGGGCATCGGCGACACGGTCGCGCCATGGGTTGAACTCGTAGTTGATCTCACGCGGATGGCTGATCCAGACCCGCTGCTCCCGGCCCTTGGGATCGGTCACACGCAGATAGTTGTCGAGGGTCTGGCTGTCAACTTCGACCAGCGTCTCGTCATTGAGCAGCAGCTCCGGCACCAGTTGGCGTCCGGTAGCATCGGCAAAGTAGCTGTACCAGGCACAGCCGGTCTGCACCCAGATCTTGACCACCTTGAGGTCGATCGCCTCGGCCGGTATCGTGCCGTGCTTCCCCTTGAGTGGTGACGCCTTCAAGACGACCTGCTTCACGCTCTGCTGCGAGCGCAACAGGAAGGAGGCCGGCTCATACTCGCCCTTGGCGGCGAGCAGCTCGACGGTGCCTCCCGGCACCCCGTCCGTTGGCGGTGTATCGGCCAGGCGCTTGATATTGCTCAGCGCCGGTACGACGACATGCTCATAGTTGACCTGCGCCATGCCGAGGCATGTCGCCATGATTGAGAGAGATGCGAGGTGCCACACCCGCAACGACAGAGTGGTAGGTGGTTTCTTCATGCCCTTCATCATATCCTTTTTGCAACGTGATAACAACAGATACTATTGCAGATTACAGTTTTGATGGTGACAAAAGAGGGCCGGTGTGACTATGATGGTTTTGAGCTATGCACAACGACACTTATAGCGAAATATTGCCGGGAACTGTCGGTGGTCTCTACCGCGGGCGTACAGTCATTCTGGCCGATGGCGACTTCCCCGCCCACCCGTTGCCTCTGGAGGCGCTGGCGAGCGCCTCGCGGGTCGTCTGCTGTGATGCGGCGGCGGTAAAGTTGCTGGCTTACGGACGTGAACCGACCGTCATTGCCGGTGATCTCGACAGTCTGCCACCAGAGTTGCGGCAGCGTTATGCCGATATATTGGCACACGATGCCTCACAGGAGACCAACGATCTGACCAAGGCGTTTCACTACTGCCAGACTCAGGGCTGGCGCGATCTGGTCGTTCTCGGCGCTACGGGCGGTCGGGAAGATCACGCCCTCGGCAACCTCTCGCTACTGGTCGACTACGCTGTGACCACCCCTGAGATTGTGCTGTTGAGTGATCATGGTCTCTTCCGGCCGCTGCATCGCGGCGGGCGCATTGCGACGCAAGCGGGGCAGCAGGTTTCGCTCTTTGCCTTTGAGCCGGGGACAGCGATTCGTGCTACCGGACTGCGTTGGCCGCTGGAGGGGCTACGGCTGAACCGTTGGTGGCAGGCGACTCTCAATCAGGCGCTGGCTGATGAGATCAGCCTCGACTTCAGCGGAGGGCCGCTACTGCTCTATCTGGCCTATGGCGAGATGAAGTCAACCAAGCATCTGGTGTGATTATCAAAGGGAGGGCGAGGCTGTGCCGGGCCGTAAGCGCAAGGCCCCATTTTGCGGGAGTTGTCACACACCTCTGCCTCTTTTCATGCGCAAATCCTTGCACCAGCGGCTCATCAAGCGATTCGCCCTCCATTGGACGATGGCACTCAATGATTGATTGTAAAAGGAGGCGCATGTGAAGTGGCAGCGCAAAATCTTCCGCAATTTTGGTGCAGGGGAGTGAGCGAAGTGAAATTGGCGTTCAGCGGAGGTCGGGAGTGAGGCGGAAGATAATCGACATGCGGACGCGGGCCGCGACGGTGCGGTTGCCGCGGCGGGCCGGTTCGAAACGGGCGTTGCGCACGGCATCGCAGGCGGCTTTGTCTAGGGCTGCATAGCCGCTGCTGCTGAGGAGTTTGATCGCAGTCACATGGCCGCGGTCTGTCACGTTGAGCTCGACGGCCACTTCGCCTGCTTCGCCGCGCTGGCGCGAGCCGTAGGGATAGAGCGGTTTGATCTCCTGCGTCAGTTGCGGAATGGCATCGATGTCGCCATCGAGGTCGACCTGCGCCAGACGGGCGACGGTGGGCAGTTGTTCAGTGGCGAGCGTCGCCTGCCGGGGGATTTCGGTGAGGCGGTCGGCCGGGGGTGTCAGCTCCTGCGGCGGCAGTGGCGGCGGCTCGCTGGCGGGGGTTAGGGAGGGCAACTCGGGGCGCGGCGGCGTGGTTGCGGGCAGCGGCGGGGCGTGGTCGGGACGTGGCGGCACGGCCAGCGGTTGCGGCTTGGCCGGTTGCCCCGGCTGTGGTTGTGGTGTGGGGTGCTGCTGTAACTGCATCGTCACACGGGTGGTAATGGGCTGAGCCAGGCGTGGCGCCGCCTCGCGCTGGATTGTGGCGGTGAGGAGCGCGAGCGCTGCCAGGTGGAGGAGCGCCGCCAGCGTCAGACTGGTGAACCAGTCGTTCTCCAGATGCAGGGAGAGCGGTGGGGGGGCAGCGCTCACGGCCCGGCACTTGTGGCGGATGGGGCGGGCGGTGTGTCGCTTGCGGCGGCCACCTGAAAGGTGACGGCCGTGATGCCCGCCTGTTGCAGTTTGGCCAGCAGTTCGATGCCGGGACCGAAGGGCACAGCGCGATCGGCGCTGATCAGAATGGGGGTCTCTTCGAGGCGGTGGCGCTCAACCACGGCCAGGAGCAGATCGTCGTAGCTTAGGTGGCGGCCGTCGAGTTGATAGCCGCCATCTTTGGTGAGCGTCACCACCTGAACGCTGTCGTTGACGGGAGTGCCGCCGGCACGTGGCAGAGTGACCTCGACGCCGTGGTGCACCACCATGGTGAACATCGCATAGATAAAGAAGACGAGCAGGAGGAAGACGACGTCCATCAGCGGGATCATCTCGATCCGCGCACTACGCTCCTCATAGCCGGTCTCAAGCGTCATCGGCGTGGCTCCCGTTGCTCTGCTGCCTGACCTGCCCCTGCTGGTAGGCCACTTCACAGCGGTGGGAGAGCTGTTCGAGGTGGCGGGCGTAGCGCTTGAGTTGGGCGACAAAGAAGTTGAAGGGGAGGAGCGCCAGAATGGCGACAATCAGTCCGGCCGCCGTAGTGAGCAGTGCCTCGGCGATACCACCGGTAACGGCCGTCGGGTCTTGCACGCCGGCGGAGCTTAGGAGGTGAAAGGAGCGGATGATGCCGGTGACTGTGCCGAGGATACCGAGGAGCGGCCCCAGGGTGATGATCGTATCGAGAAGCGAGAGCCCGCGGCGCAGATCGTTGAGGAGCCGGCTGGCCGACATCTGCAGGCTTTCACCGAGTCCGGTGCCTGCCTCTTGCAGACCTTCGGCCAGTACGCCTGCTATCGGCCCGGCGACGTTGTTGAGTCCGCGGCTAATGGCACCGGCAGTGTCACCCTGCTGCAGATCGGCCAGCATGGCACGTACCTCCGCCTCACCGGCAGCGCGCTGCCGATGAAAGCGGGCAAAGACGAAAGCACGTTCCAGCGCCACGGTAATACCCGTCAGGGAGCAGGCCAGCAGTGGCCACATGACGACACCGCCGCGCTCGAAGAGGGTAGCGAAGGCTATGGGGGTGAAGTTCATGCCCCTATTCTACACAAAAGAGCGGGAAATGCGATGCTGTACCGTTAAAAGAGGCAGGAGAGGGTCGCTTTGAAGGTGCGTCCGGCGGCCGGATAGTAGCCTTGCGTCATGAAACCGAGGTAGCCCATGTTGGCATAGCTCTTGTCGAAGAGGTTGTCGACACCGGCCAGCAGCGAGAGGGTGGGGTGGCGTTGCGACTGCCACCGCAGCGCCAGATCGACGGTGGTGTAGCTGTCGAGTGATTCGCTGCTGTTGGCATAGTCGCCGCCAAGCGGCTGGTTGCCACAGAGGTTGAGGGTGGCCAGCAGGGCCAGGTCGAATGGCAGGTCGGCTTCACCGGCCAGACTGAAGCGGTGGCGTGGCACCAGCGGCACATCGTTGCCGTCGTAGGCGCCACTGCGGAAGGTGGCGTCGGTAAAGTCGTAGCGGGCACGCAGCTTACCGCGGCCGGCTTCGTGCCAGGTGATGGCGGAGGAGACTCCCTGGTGGCGGGTGCGGTCGAGGTTGTCGTTGCGGCTGGTGACCGGGTTGTAGGTGATCTCATCGCGCATGGCGATCAGATAGGCCGAGAGTTGAGCCTGCCAGCCGTGCATAAAGCGCCACTCGATCCCCAGGTCGCCGGCGAGGCCGCGCTCGGGGTCGAGATCGTCATAGAGGGCATCACTGCCGTAGCCGTAGTAACTGACCTGTTCGTCGAGGAAGGGCAGGCGGTAGAGGGTGCTGAAGTTGGCATAGAGCTTGGCGCTGGCGTCGGGACGGAAGATGAGACTGGCGTTGAAGGCTTCGACGGTGTGCGTCTTGTGGTCATCAACCAATCTGGTGCGGGAGGCGTCGTTGACTGTAGCTGAGTAACGCGCTGCTTCGATGCGTCCGCCCAGGCTCAGGACGAGCTTCTCGTGCAGGTCGCTCTCGCCGATCAGATAGAGACCGTAGCTCTCTTTGTCGATGGTGGCATCTAGGAGGCGGCTCTGCAGGTCGCTTTCGCCGAAGCGATCGGCCTTGAGGCGATCGAAATAGAGGTCAAAGCCGCTCAAGAGGCGGGCCTCGCGTCCCAGCAGGAGACCATCGAGCCGATGGTTGATGGTGAAGGTGAGAGAGTCGAGATCGGTATCGGTAAAAGAGATCGAACTGAAGTATTTGCTGAGAGTCTCACGACGGTTGTAGATGAGATTGGCGTTCAGCTCCTGCTCCGGCGTGGCCAGCCAGCGGAGCATGAGGTTGGCGTTGTAGTTGTCGGTTTCGGCCTTGTCGTCAGGTGTTATGGTTTGGCGCGGATCGGCACGCATGGCATCGCGGGTCAGGTAGCCGGGTAGCCCGCTCTCCAGATTGTTGTAGCTGCCGAGCAGTGAGAGGTGTAGGGTGGAAGTGAGGGGTGTTTCGACGCCTGCCCGCAGGTTGAAGGTGTCGTAGTCGCCATTACGGCGATAGCCGTCGCTCGTCTGCCAATCGAGGCCGGCCGAGGCTGTCACCTCGTCAAGCTGCTGGCGTGTATTGAGGCTGGCGCCATAGGTGCCGTGTGAAGCGGCGTGTGCCGTGACTTCGCTGGCCGACTCTTCAGCCGCCTCGCGGGTGATGACGTTGACGACGCCGCCGACGGCATAGTCGCCGTAGAGGGTGGTCTGGTTACCCTCCAGAATTTCGATGCGCTCGATGGCGCTAACCGGCAGTTGCAGCCAGTTGATGCCGGCCATATCAGGGCTGTTGAGGCGTTGGCCGTCACGGAGCACCAGCGTGCGCCCATGTCCGTTTTCGCCAAAACCGCGCAACACCAGCTCGGCCTGGGCCGGATTGGCGTTGAGCGAGCGCACCTGGAGTCCGGCCAGATCACGCAGGGCATCAACGACAAAGCGTGTTCCCCGGCTACGCAACTCAGCGGCAGTGATGACTGTGATCGGGGCTGCGATGGTGGCTGTGTTGCGCGCTGTGCGCGTAGCAGTAACGATAACATCGGGGGCATCGTAGAGGTTGGCGGGCGAGTTGGTGGCGCTGTAGCCAAGGCTATGGGCGCTTGCCAGCAGGGCTAAGGCCGGCAGGGTGCGACGTAACATCATGGTGTTCCTTGTTGTGGCTCTCATGCGGAGCCGGGTTGTTTTTTTATGGAACACCAACACGGTATGACGGTTGCCCGTCCCCTGGGGGGGCAACTCGTTACCGTGATTGTAACGGGCTCCCCAGACGCGAAGGAGTTCCATCAGGTGCGCCCCGGCTCGTCTTCTGGCTTACGGTATTACAGACTCCTGCCCCTGCTTCTGGCCGAAGCAAAGAGCTTGGAGCTGCACCGATTACAGCGGCGCGACCGCGTTCGATTTGCACGAACTTCCGTTAGCCGGGTAACGCATTGATATGGTAGAGCTTACCCCAACAGTGCAGGCGGGTCAATACTGCAATCGGTTAATGACAGGGGCGGCAGTTGTGATCGATAGGAAGGCTCCTGCAGCCTGCTGGTTCAGGAAGGAGGCCTTGATCCAGGCCTCCGGGCGGGTCACATTCGAGACGCGCACCTCGTCCACATCGGCGTGGAGATTGTGCTGCGGCCTGGAACTCGGATAATGGCACTGTGTCAAGGATCCGACAGTGAGGGGGCGTTCGATCAAGTGGCGTATCGCCCGCCCCGGCTTCAATATCTCTTCTATCAGGACACCATCGAGGTAGACCTTCATGGTTGAATTGGACTCAACGGCATCGTAGTACACCACCGACGCCACATGATGCCACCTGTCGATGGTCAAGCCTGTGCTTTGTTTCGAAATGCTGGTGGCGTTAGGATAAATATCGTGAGGCTCTGGCAAAACCCCTCGGTCGCTGCGCCTAAGGAACTATCGGCCTGTACAGGCATCAACTCCGGCTCGCGACCGTGGCGTTTGTCAATCAGGTCTGCGGAGAGCCGTCCCTACCTTGCGTGTTCGCACCGCGCAAAAGTTACCCATAGTCTTTCACGGCGCAAGCGTGCGTAAGGCGAACCGATTACCTCTCCCTACAGGGAAATTTTTATGATTGAGTGTTTTTCCAGACACTCTATAATCGTATTTTCACACCCTGCAACTAGAGTGAAGCGAGAGTAGAGTCAAGCGATGAGTCAGAGAGCTGAATGGCGCAAGCCCGGCGCTGTGCTGGGTACCTTAGTGGAACCGGCACGTGAGGTACCGGTGGTCGATGAGGTTGATCTGGTGGTGGTGGGAGGGAGCTGCACCGGGCTCTTTGCAGCGGTGCGGGCGGCACGTTTGGGGGCCAGGGTCGCCATAATCGAAAAACAGAACTGCTTTGGCGGTGTGGCAACGGCGGGGGCCGTCAATATCTGGCACAGCCTGTACGATACGGTGGGCGAGCGCCAGATCATCGCCGGGCTGACGCAGGAGGTGCTCGAACGCCTCAAGCGCCGCAACAGCGTGGTTGTTTCGGACAAGCCGAGCAGCGCCTATACGATGAATACCGAAGAGCTGAAGATCGAGTTGGATGAGCTGGCGGTTGAGCACAACATCAGGCCCTATCTGCATACGCTCTATGTGGCACCGCTGGTTACAGAGGGACGACTGGCGGCTGTGATCATCGAGAACAAGAGTGGACGACAGGCGATCAGGGGCCGACAGTTTATCGATGCGACCGGCGACGGAGACCTGGCGCTCGATCTGGGGCTCGCCTCCTGGGCGCCGCCCGATCTGCAGCCACCGACCCTCTGTGCCAAGGTTTCCGGCTTCGAGAGGCTGACGGGAGTTGACTGGTCGGCACTGGTATGGGAGCACGGCGCCGAGTATAACTTGGGAGGACGCTGGGGCTGGGGCTGCCGTATTCCGGGACTGCATGATACGCAGATGCGGGCCGATACCCGTATTCTGGAGACCGACACGAGCAATGCGACCCAACTGACGCAGGCGGAAATCGAGGGCCGACGGCAGGTGCGGGCGATGCTCGATCTGATCCACAAGTATGGTCCGCCCACCGACCGACTGGGATTGGTCGATCTCGCCGCTACAATCGGAGCACGCGAGACGCGCCGCCTCAAGGCGCGTTACCGGATTACCACTGACGATGTGCTTTACGGGCGCCCCTTTGAGGATGCGATCGGCAACGGCTCCTACCGCGTCGATATCCATCACGCCGACGGTCCCGGCATCACCTTCAAGAATCTCGATGGCAGTGAGCTGGTGGTACCGGGACGCGGTGTGCCGCCTGTGATGGGGCGCTGGCGCGAGCCGCAGGAGGTTGACCCCACCTTCTATCAGATTCCCTGGCGCTCACTGCTGTGCGACGGCATACCCAATCTGGCACTGGCCGGACGTATGCTCGATGCCGACAAGACCGCCTTCAGCGCAATACGGGTGATGGTAAACATGAATCAGACGGGCGAGGCCGCCGGAGTGGCCGCAGCTCTGGCGTTGGAGAGCGGCTCTGATATCACGGACGTAGCCGCTGCACCGCTGCGCCGGGCGCTGGCAGCCGGCGGTTCGATTGTTATTTGACAGCCTTGCGGACTAGAGGTTAAGGATTATGCCACAGGAGCTAAAAGCTATGCCAACTACGACAACCATTGCACTGCAACTCTACAGTGTGCGAGAGCACCTCGCCACTGAAAACGATGTCGCCACGACCATGGCACACATCAAAAAAGCCGGCTACGATGCTGCCGAAATCCCCGGTCTACCCCATATCAAGCCAGCCAAGCTATACCAGATCATGAGCGATGTCGGCGTCAAACCAATCGGCGTCCACTTTCGTATCGAACAGTTCAGTTGTCCCATCTCCGGCGATCCTTTCAAATCAATCGCTATCAGCCGCGCCAATATCCGCGCTATGGGATTGGGCTGACTTCTCTACGACCCTTCAGGAGTCGCTGGAGATCACTGAGGAAAAAACAACGTGCAAGCAAGACGCAAATACTTCGATATCAACCTGCAGTTGGGGCGTCCCATGAGTCGGCCACTGGTAGCCCCGCCTACCCTGACAGAGCTGCTGCAGAGCATGGATCGCGCCGGTGTGGCTCGGGGCGTGGTATGGCACCCCGCCCTTGCCGGCATCTATCCGGGAGAAGCCAATCAACTGATCAGTCGCATGGTAGCCGGGACACCACGTCTGGAGGCCACCTGGGGTATCCTGCCGCCGGTAACCGGCGAAGTGACCGCCGGGAACTTCTTCGACGCGATGCGAACCGCCAATGTACGTACCCTGCGGGCTCTGCCGGCAGACCACCGCTACCTGCTGCGCCGGGGAGTCTTCGGCAAGCTCCTCGACCAAGTATCGGAGCGGCGCATTCCGCTGCTGCTCTCACTCCAACACGGCGTAACCTTCGATATGCTCCACGACCTGATGGAGGAGTATCCCACCCTCACCGCAATCATCTGTGACGTCGGCATCTGGGGTGCCGACCGCCAGGTATGGCCACTGCTGGAACGCTACCAACACCTCCACGTCGAGACGAGTCTCGTCTCACTCGAAGCCGGCGGACTGGAGGCCGGTGTAAGACGCTTCGGAGCCCGCCGCTTTATCTTCGGCAGCAAATTCCCCATCCGTTACCTTGAAGCACCGCTGCTCGATCTCGAGCAGAGCAGCCTGAGCGAAGAGGAGAAAGATCTGATTGCCGCGCAAAATCTGGAACAACTGCTGCAGGAGGTGGAGCTGTGAACAACTTGCGTCAACGTTTTTTTGTCGAAGGACGCCTCGACGACTGCCCGATCTACGATCTGCATGGACACTGGGGACCGCACAACGCCATTCACATGCCGGCCGGCGATCCACAACGGGCACGTGAGCTCCTTCTGCAGGCCAACGTTAAACTGCTCGTATGCTGCCACCACAGCACTCTCTTCACACCCGACATCGGCAATCAGGCCAATATTGAAGCCGTCAGAATGATGCCCGATCTCCTCCGTGCCTACATGGGAATCAACCCCAACTATCCCGATGTCGTCGCAGCCGATCTCGCCACTTATGACGACTATCCCGATGTCTTCGTCGGCTTCAAGCTCCTCGGCGACTACCACAAGATCTCGGTAGCCGACGACCGCAACCGCCCCGTCTGGGAATTCGCCGATGCAAAACGCCTGCCGCTGCTGCTCCATACCTGGGGTGGCAGCCCCTACGACGGCTATGAAGCGGTAAGAAGCGTAGCTGAACGCTACCCCAACACAACCATTATATGTGGTCACAGCATCCACGGCGACTGGCACAAGGCGGTGGAACTCGCCAGGAACTTTCCCAACATCTACCTTGAACTGACAGCCGTACCAGATGAGCGCGGCCCGGTTGAGCTACTGCTGGAGGTGGTCGGATCACGCCGTATCATCTTCGGTACCGACTTCCCCTGGTTCAGTCACTACTACTATATCGGAGCGCTCCTTGGCTCCGGCGCAGGAGACGAGGCACTGCGTGATATCCTCTACCGCAACGCCCGGCGCATTCTGGGCGAATCCAATCCAGCCTGTGTAATCGGTCAGTGACAGGGGTGTGGCAAAGGGGGGGCGAAGAATAGAAGCAGTGCAGTGGATCGAGATCGGCGGAGGTAGTACAACGGACGACTATACGCTCTTGTCCTCTGGCACACCCTTACTCGCCACCCTTGCTCGCTTACCCTTACTCGCTTACCCTTACTCACTTACCCTTACTCGACTGCCACGGCCCTTCGATAGGC
>CAZRGQ010000029.1:0-3245 GCA_964599645.1 uncultured Lentisphaerales bacterium
GCCTTTGACGCTTGCGGCGCGACGACATTTCGACAGGATCGATGGCAGTAGCAGCCGCGCCCTTGTCTCACGCCAAACGATTGATAGAGCTTATTGGAGGGCGAACCTGCTGTGAGCCGCCAGAGCAAGAGAAAGTGCATGAGCAAGAGGCATCTGTAAAAAATCTCTCACAGTTTTGGCCCCAGGCAAGTCTGCAGTTCTATCAATTTGTCGATTGAGTGTTGCCAGAAGTTCTGTTCAAAGTCGGCTGAAAAGGCAGCAATATGGGGCGTCACAATCACACTCTCCAACTGCAGTAGGGGGTGGTCGGGTCGCGGTGGCTCCTCCGTCAGGACATCGAGGGCTGCTCCGCCCAGATGGCCCGACTCCAAAGCCGCAAGCAGTGCCGCTTCATCGATCACTCCGCCACGTGCGGTGTTGATCAGCAGCGCTCCCGGTCGCATCAGGGCGAGCTCGGATGCTGCAATCAGATGGCGGGTGGCGCTGGTAAGGGGACAGTGCAGCGAGACGATATCGGATGCCTGGAGCAGTTCGTCCAACGGCAGCGAGTCGGGACTGAGGGGATCGTGGTGCAGCAGGCGCAGCCCGAAGCCTTGCACCATCTCAGCCACCAGGCGGGCAATGGCGCCATAGCCGACAAAGCCGAGAGTCCGACGGCTCAGGTGCCAGCGCTGCAAGCCCTCACTACCCTCCCAGCGGCCGCTGCGCACACGCCGCTCCTGCTGCGGTATCTGGCGCACCAGAGCCAGGATCAATGCCACAGTGTGCTCGGCTACCGACTCGGCAATCGAGGCCGGTGTGTTATGCACGGAAATACCGAGCTTTTGCGCGGCCTCAAGCGGAACGGCATCGAGGCCGCTGCCGCTGCGGAAGATGGCGCGGCAGCGGGGCAACTGCTCCAGCGCAGCGGGAGTGATGCAGGGATTGGGGCCGGTAAACCAGAGCACTTCAGCCTCGGAGGCAAAGGCCTGCAGGGCAGCCGCATCGGGGCAACGGCGACAACGCAACTCGATACCGGTAGCGGCGATCGCCTCAACCACCCAGAGAGGCAACTCGTCGCGGTTGCGCGTCACCATCGCCACGATCATGGCAACACCTCGCTACCAGCACCGCCCAGCAGCTCCTGCGCCTGACTGAAGATCGAAGCGGCATCGCTGGTGATGGCGCTCCAGTGGACTCCGCGCTGTTGCCAGCGCGCCAACGGCACACCAAAGGCACCAAGCATTACACCGGCGGCCAGCGTCTTGCGGCAGATTTCGTCGATCACCAGCTCCACCTCGTTATCGGCAACTCCCAGCTTGCCCATCGTGGCCGAGAGATCACTGGGACCGATACAGACGCTGCCGATCCCCGGAACTTTGAGAATGGCATCAAGGTTGCGCACGGCATCGATATGCTCGATCTGCACAATCACCAGTGGATCGTGCTGCGACTCGACCAGATAGTCGGCAAAGGGTTTGCTGCCGTAGTGGACGGCACGCCGCACGCCGCAGCCGCGATTGCCACGGGGGGGATAGCGGCAGGCGGCCACTGCTGCCTCGGCCAGCTCGGGCGTGTTGACCATCGGGATAATCACGCCGGCGGGAGCCAGATCGAGGATCGGCTTGATAATGCCGTGCTCGGCCCACGGCACCCGTACAAAGGGGGCACAGTTGGTGCCGCGATGTGCCAATATATGGTGGTGAATCTCCTGAATGGTAAAGGGGGCATGCTCGGCGTCGATCCAGGTGAAGTCGTAGCCGGCATCGGCGGCCAACTCGCTGACGGCAGGGTCGGAGAGGGTGATGACGATGCCGCGTGCGGTCCGCTTTCTGGTGGTGGCAAGAAACTGCTCAAGGTTGTTGATTTTCATGCTACTCCTGTTTAAAGACGTTTAGCCTCGGAGAGGGAGAGTCGCGCCAGGTTGTGCAGGTGGCAGATAGCAATGGCCAAGGCGTCGGCGGCATCCTCCGGAGGCGTAGCCGCCAACCCCAGCAGCTTGACGATCATCGTCTGCATCTGCCCTTTGGTGGCGGCACCGTAGCCCACGACGGCCTGTTTGACCCGGCGCGGCGCATACTCGTAGAGCGGAATCTGGCGGGCGGCACAGGTGGCGATGACCACACCACGGGCTTCGCCCAGAATCAGCGCCGTCTGGGCATATTTGGCAAAATAGACCCCCTCCAGCGCCACCACATCGGGGGTGAACTCCTGCAGCACGGCCGCGAGACGCTCCTGGATGTAGACGAGGGAGTCGGATAGGGGGCGTTTGCCGGGGTTCTTCAAGACATCGAAGGCGATACCGCGGTAGGCACCCACTCCACCCTCGACGATACCAAGACCGGTGCTGCGCAGTGAGGTGTCGATGCCAAGCACCCGCAGGTTCCTGGCAGCCGTGCCCCCCGCCCCCATCTCTGCGGTCAAGGTTTACTCCTCGTCGTCCGCCAGCTCATCGGCGATGGCATCGTCGATATCCATATCGGTATAGACGTCCTGCACGTCGTCGTAATCCTCAAGCATGTTGATGAACTTGTTGACTGAGCGAGCCACGGAGATGTCGGTAACCGGTGTGGTGGCCAGCGGCAGCAGACTGTGGGCTTCGGCGCTGATGGAGGCGATGCCGGCGGCTTCGAGAGCTTCACAGATGGACGAAAAGTCGCCCGGCTCGCAGTGGATTTCGTAGTTGAGCCCGTCGTTGTTGATCACGTCGTCGGCCCCCGCCTCGAGTGCCAGCTCCATCACCTGATCCTCGTCAACACCTTCAGCGTCGATAATGATCTGGCCTTTGCGCTCGAAGTTGCGCGAGACGGAGCCGATGCTGGCAAAGTCGCTGCCATTCTTCTTGAAGATGTTGCGAATCTCGGCTGCAGCGCGGTTCTTATTATCGGTCAGCGCCTTGACGATCAGGCCGACGCCACCGGCGGCGTAGCCTTCATAAGAGACCTCCTCAAAGGTGGCCGAACCAAGCTCGCCCGTACCCTTCTTGATGGCACGTTCGATATTGTCGTTGGGCATGTTTACGCTTTTGGCCTTGAGCAGGATATTGCGCAGCGACGCATTCGAGGCCGGATCACCACCGCCCTCTTTGGCGATTACCATGATCTCTTTGGCAAGTTTGCTGAAAATCTTGCCCCGCTTGGCGTCAGCGGCGCCCTTCTTGTGCTTGATAGTTGCCCATTTGCTATGGCCACTCATGTTGTCTCCCTCTCTTGGTCGGCGACTGCCGACAGCCTGCGTGTTGAAAGTTGGTTAAGAGCGACAACCCG
>CAZRGQ010000029.1:3345-29954 GCA_964599645.1 uncultured Lentisphaerales bacterium
TTGCTGCAACCACGGAGTGGTAGCAGCGAGTGGTTAAAAGGCTCCGCATTGGCACCACTCTCCGCGCCTTCGCGAGGAATTATCAGAAGTGCGGCGCACTGCGGCGAGCGCGCCCTACCGAACTGCGGCGGCGACGGCGCGCCGCCCTCCAGAGCTTCCGCTCGTATAAACCCCACTCTCCCAAAACCAATGCCGCTCTCGGCAATCCGTCAAGGGTTGTGCTCCGGCACAACCGCGGCGATGCAGAAGCATCGCCCTCCAGCGGCGCACTGCGGCGAGCGCGCCCTACCGAACTGCGGCGGCGACGGCGCGCCGCCCTTCAGGGCGCTCCGCGCTCCACAGGTGCCCCCAGCCGCGCATGCGCAACGACAGTTAGTTGGAGGTGAGCGGTAAGGGCGTGATCGAGATCGAGCCGCTGGCACCTTGCAGGTCGACACTGTTCTTGTTTTTCCAGTAGGTGCCGAGCAGTGAGCGATTGGAGAGCGTGCCATACTCACCACCCGTCCAGTCGCCGGAGAGTGTGCCGATAATCTTGGCTCCGTTACCAGCCTTGACTTCAAAGTTAAGACGGATATTACCTGCCTGGAGAGTGTCTGACGGGACGCTGGCACCGGTGACCCGCCCCTCATAGACGACCCCCTGGTTGTCGGTCATCGTCAGCAAGTTCCCCTTCTGATTGACGTTGACAGTGGTGATGGCCGAACCGGCCTGCCCGGGCACCGTAACGGTACCGGTCACTTTGTAGGCGTAAGTCGCCCGGAACGTAGAACCATTTGCAACTGCAGAGTACGTATTAGCCGACCAAGCGCCGGTTATATAGTTAATTGAGCCGCTAATTGTGTTGTTATTGATCTTACCTGCGAGCGTTCCATCCCCCTGATCGGTGAGCGTAGCTGCCCCGATATAGAGCGTAACTGATCCCTCCACTACTGGGCGATTAGCTAGAGTGCCACTGTAGTTTGCTCCATTTGACTCGACTGTTTGCGACTCTTTAACGACATTCTGCACCTGTTCCGTTGTATCAGTAGAATCGTCCGTTGGTGAGATAGCGTTATAGAGCCGGTAGCTGCCGCTGAAGTTGACCCAGGAGTAGGCATCGTTCCAAGCTTCATCGCTGCTGGTGCCGGTCCATTCACAGCCAACGGTAAGGGCCAGCAGGGCAGCAAGGGTCGTGGGGAGAATCGTATGACGGAACTTCATGGCAGAACCTTTCTTGGGTGACATGGCTAATTTTTACCAAAAATGGCAGAGGATGTAAAATGGAAAGTGACAAGTGGGAAGTGGTGAGTGGTAAGTGGCGAGTGGCGAGTGGGAGAGTGGCGAGTGGTGAATGGGAGAGGCGGGGGCAGGATACCCCGACTGCGGCGGCGACGGCGCGCCGCCCTCCAACATGCACTGCGGCGCGCTCGGAGAGCGACGCCCTGCCCTGACTGCGGCGCGCCCGGCGGGCACGCCCTACCCCAGTGGCGGCAGCGGTCTGCCGCCCGCCGGGGAGTTGCTGTTTGTCGGGGTGGATGGGCATTGCGCGACTATTCGGCGGTCAACATCTTGACGCGGTAGAAACCGCTGGGGCCTTCGACGCGCGGCAGATCAATCACAATATCGCCACGACCACTGGTGAAGTTGGTCAGCAGCAACCATGTCGTGTTGACGAGCGAGGTGGCAAACTCAACCTCGTAACGGACACTTTGATTGAGTTGTTGCGGCGTATCATCGCTCAAGGCCTGCGGTACAGAGGGGTCGAGGAGACGCCAGCTCATACGGTTGGCTGCACGGTCGAAACCGGTCAGCTTGAGAGTCTGGTTGACACCGAAGGGATCCAGACCGGGCAGTTCGACTTCGAGTGGTGGCGCCAGTGCCAGCGGGTCGTTGCCGAGGTCGAGCTCCTCCAGGTCGCTGAGACCGTTGGCGTTGAAGTCGGAGAAGCCCATGGTTCCATCGGAGAGGATATCGGGACCGGCCTTGGCCAGCCAGTCGCCACCGGAGGCACCGTGCATCACATACTCGAGAGCATCAGGCAGGTTGTCGTTGTCGATATCAGTATCGCGCAGCACCACCACCAGCGGCAGCGGCGCCGCATTACGCAGCGTCCGGATCGGCTTGGGTTGATACTGCTGTCCCGGCAGGTTCCCGTAGATATAGCCGTGGCTCTCCCAGACATCGCGTTTGCGGTTTTTGTTCTGGTCGACATAGGCACGGATATAGTAGTCGACACCATGTGCCAACCCCTTCAATACAACAGCGCCTGCATAGGCAGGATCGTCGGGATCACTGCCTGCAGCGCCGACCAACTCGACCTCGGCATCAGGCAGGCCATTGAAGCTGGCGCTGCGGAAGGCCTGTACACGGATCGGAGCCCCGTCGATGAGCCCCCAGGCGCCGCCGGGGTAGCGCACTTTGACGTCAAGCCAGGTACGATCGCCGTTTTCTGAGGGATTGGCACTCGCCTGCGTATCGAGTCCGAAGGAGTTGGCAGCCGACCAGGCACCACCGGCCGTAGTGACCGGGCTGAAGCAGCGCACGCGCCAGAAGTAGGTGCCGTTGCCGAGCAGTTGGCCGTTGGAGGTAGTGTTGCCGGCCTGGTAAGGCAGCGTCCACTTGATCAGATCGGGGCTGTTGGGCGGGTAGCGATGGCGTCCCGGCAACTTGTGACGGCCGCTATAGACGATGGTGCCGCTGGCACTGTTGCGGCGCACCTCAATCTCAAATTCGGTGGCATCGCCAGCCACCCTGAATTGAAACTCGATCAGCGAGGTCTTCTTGATCTGATTTTTAGGCTCTACCGGTGTGGGAGCGGGCAACGCTGCATAGTTATTGACAAAGTTCTTGTCCGTATCAGGATCGTTGTTGAGCCGCCAAGTGAACTGATGACTGGGTGTTGCGACTGCCCCCCACCCAAGGCCTAAATTCTTTGACAAACCGGCAATGATATCGCCTTCGTGCAGCCAGGTACGGGGCTGCTCGATATTACGTTCAAAGACCACAGTGCCAAAGTTATCTAGTATACTGATGGTATTAGACACCAGATTGAGGTCGCCAGCATCGGCCCATGAGAAACGGGCATAGCTGAGGGCTTCATCGGTCAGTCCGAAGCGCACACTGTTTTTATGCCAGCCGATATCGATTCCCTGTGAATGGCCGTCGGCCAACGCCGCCGGCTCGCCGTCAGTCCAAGTACGCCAGTTGAAGGCGGCATTGATGGAGGCAATGGTCGAACCATCAAGATCGATAAAGGCGAAGAGGTAGTTCTTACCCTGACGCATATAGCCGTAGGTCAGATCATCGGTAGTCAGTTCGAGCTCTAGCGGCCAAGCGATCGGCGAGCTGAGCTGGCGGGTATAGACGGCGTCCGGCATACCGTTCATGTAGGGGTCGGTATGGACATGAATCACCAGACACGGCTCCTCAGACGCCGCAAATATATCGCGCATGCCAAGGTAGTCGAGCACGACCGTGAGATTCGGCTCGGGATGGTGGCGCTGTAGAATCGAGCCGTCGGTGTCGGAGTCGTAGGCACGGTCAGGGCGGTAGGTGCGGCCAGCCGCAATGCCGAAGCGGGCTTCCGACCAGTTGTCCCAGCCGTCGTTATCGGGATCGAGGTGCTCATCGTAACGCAACACCGAGGTGTAGTAGTCGTCGAAGAGCGCCTCCCACTCATCCTCCAGGAAGTCATTGTCCGTAAAGCGGACGCCGTTCATCCGCGATGATCCGGCTGAAGTGCCTTCGTAGTCGGAGAGGCCGTCGCCGTCGCTGTCACGGTTGTGGGGGTCGGTGCCGGCCCAGTATTCATGCAGGTTGCTCAGGCCGTCGCCGTCGGGATCCTGGTCGGCGTCGGCGGGGTCAAAGGGGTCGAGGCCATGGGCGATCTCCCACCAATCGGGGATACCGTCGCCATCGGAGTCGAAGTTATCGTCATAGCCGGGGGTCCCGGCCTTGTCCCAGAGCGGCACACGCATGTCGGCCACAGCGCCACGCAGTGGCAGCAGGTGGTTGAACTGGCCGTGGAGCATGGGGTCAAAGGTCGCCGGGATATCCTCGATATCGATCTGGTTATCTTCTGAGTCACCATGACGGTAGACCATGTTATAGGGATTGGCCGTGTTGTTGAAGGCGTTTTCGTAGCCGTTGGAGAGCACGGTATGTCCGGTGCTGTAGCGCTGGTAGTAGATGGAGTCGACAGCACGGGTGGCCTCGAAACGACCATCGGCGGTCAGCACCCCCAGTGGCAATGTGGCTACGGTGTTTTCAATCCATTGGACAAAGAGATAGGGGTTGGCATCGAAGGTGCGGTAGACAGTAGAGCGATCGGCCGCCTGGTGCCACCAGGGGATGCCGGGGTAGTCGACCGCAGGCCGCCCGTTGAGCTGTGAGAACGAGCCCGGCACACGCGGCTCATAGGAGGGATCGGGCAGGTTATCGAAGGAGTAGTGATAGAGCAGCATCGGCGGCAGGCGCGAGGCGGACGTCTCGCCACCGCTGCGGATGACGGCGTCGGCAGCATCATCGAAATACTCATCAAAGGTGTAGCCTGCGGTAGGCAGCTCCAAACCGCGTGCCGCCAGAATGGCGTTATATTGCGCGACAGCCGCCTCGCGGCTGGCGATCACATCGCTACGCATGTAGCGTTTACGACTGTTGAAGTCGCCGACCAGTTCACTCTGGGTGCGGGCACCGTCCCAGATGCGGATTTCATCGAGCCAGCCCTTGTAGTAGGAGCTGAGGGCGGGTTGTGATGGGCCGTCATAGATGTCGCCGTTGATATAGATGTAACCACCGTTGACGCTGCCGAACGGGTTGGCATCGGCGGCACCAATCACCAGCGGGGCACCGCTGTAGACGAAGGTGAAGCTTTCGTCGGTCATGGTACCGTCGATGATGCCGGTAGCCGGGATAACGGTGGTGTCGACCGATGCCAGCAGTTCGCCATCGACAAAGAGACGCAGCTTCTTGTCGACCCCGCTCATGGTGGCGGAGAGGTGGGTCCACTCGTTGGCGGCCAGCGGCCAACCCTTGCCGTGGGCCTTCTCGGTCTGGCCCTGGCTGCCACTATTCTCATATTCGACGAAGGGGGTGCCATCCCACTCGAGACCGAGGCGGAAGTTGCGGCGCACATCGCCGCCCTTGGGCATAGGGTCGCTATCCCAGACCCAGACTGGGCGTTCGAGGATCACCTGACGCTTGCCGGAGGCGGGATTTTCAGGGCGCACCCAGACCTCCAGCGTCCAACTGCGCAGGGCGCTGGGACCGTGGGCAAAGCCGATGCGGGTACGAGCCGCCGCATTACCATCGAGATAGAGCGCCTTGCGCTGCAGGGGCGACTCCATATCGAGCGGATCGGTGACGCCGGCGACAGTGGTACCGATGATCTCCTGCTTGTCCATGATATTGTCGTTATCGGTGTCGTAGCCCTCATTGACCTCGAAGTCGAACATGTAGTAGGGGCGCTGCAGGACCATATTTTCGGCCAGAGCGGCAATGTCGAGGTCGACGCCGGGGCCTTCGCCCCAATACATCGGCACAGAGCCGAGGTTGTAGTAGAGGTTGACAAAGCTGTTGGCGTAGGAGGTGTCGGTAAACCAGAGCGGCGAGGGGTCGGTATGATGGTTATAGGGCGCCGGGCGATTGGGGATCAGCGCCTCCTCCCAGTTGGGAATGCCATCCTGATCGGGGTCGGCGTTGGGGGTGCCGGCCAGCCAGGGCTGCAGGCGGAAGTCGTAGACGGCAAAGCCGGCACCAGGATCGACCACCTCGGCGATCAGTCGTGTACCGACGATGTTGACCGTCAGGCTAAGGAGCGGGTTGAGGCCGTGGAACATCTCATAGTAGTCGTCCATGCCGTCTTCATCGCTGTCGGGATTACGCGGGTCGGTAGTGGCATAGGCGACCAGACCATCGTAGGGACCGAAGGGTCGCAGGCCCGGCTCCATAAAGCGGTAGGGGACATCAGGTGGCGACTCGCCGCGCTGCCAGTAGTTGGCCCAAAAGGCCCAGTCCCATTCATACGGCACACCGGTAAAGAAGGCGGCCGGGTCGTAAGCGCCATAGCCGAGGCCGGGGGTCCAGGCGTCGTACTGCAGGTGTGCGACAGCATTCAACCAGTACTCCTGGTAGTTTTCCAGACCGTCGCCATCGTAGTCGAAGTTGCGCCACTCACCGGTGATCGGATCGAGGCCGCTCTTCGAGTCGAAGTAGGTGCCATCCATGCCGTTGATCATGCCGGTGGCTGTCTCCTCGCCGGCAAAGTGCATCTCCCAGCCGTCGGGAATGAAGTCCATGTCGGTATCGACCGAGCAGGGGTTGAGCATGCCGCCGGGACGGCTGCCACGGATATAGCCGGCATAGCCGTTATCATACTGGAAGAAGCGGCGCTCATCGCCATCGCTGACGGAGTCGCCATCGGTATCCTCATTGTGGGGATCGGTAGCCCAGAACTTGTTCCACCAACGGGCGTTGACGTTGTTGATCTGATGCGTCGTGAAGGTGACGGTACCGGCTTGATGATCGACGACACCGGTGCTGTAGACCACATCGCACGTCTCGAGGGCGTGGAACTCTTCGAGATTGGTAAGGCCGTCGCCATCGAAGTCATAGCCGGCATCAAGGGAGGCGTCGGGCCCGATAGGCCACATAACCGGGGCGCTGTTGGGACCGCAGGAGACGTAGAGCTCCCAGCCGTCGGGCAGGTCGTCACCATCGCTGTCGGGGTTGTTGGGGTTGGTCATCCAGCGGCCGCCACCGGCCGGTACGGCACCGGTAAAGCCCGACTCAATGGCAACACGTCCCAGATAGTACTCCTCATAGTTGGTGAAGGGAGCCGTGGTGGGGGTGAAGCGGCGAATCTCGCGGTCTTTGTCGAGATAGGTATCGTGCCAGCCTACCCGCGGATCAAAACCGTAGTAGTCATAGACCTGCCAATGGCGCAGGTCGTTCAATTCATCATAGGCCATCCAGTCGCGATCAGGATTGAGGCCACCATCGTTGCTGAAGGGATCAAGACCGTTGGCCACCTCCCAACCGTCGTTCATGCCGTCGCCATCGGTATCCCAGTGGATCGGGTTGGTACCGAGGACATACTCCTCCAGATCGGAGAGTCCGTCGCCGTCGGTATCGAGATCGGCGGCACCGGGAGTCAGGGGGTCGAAGGCCCGCACGATCTCGGCCGAGGTGATGGTGGTGCCCAGAACCACCTGTGACGGGCTGTAGCGTGAGCCGGTGATCTCGCGCACCTTGGCATTCATCCAGAAGTAGTACTCCCAGCCATCATCACGCCCGTCGCCATCGGTATCGGGATTGGTGGGGTCGGTGCCGTAGAACTTGCGGGTGTCGGTGGAGGTAAAGTTGTTGTCGGCATCGTATTCACCATAACGCGGCTCGTCTTCCGGTCCGCTGGCGCTGCCGAGTGGCAGGCGGCTCAGGTCGCCATTGAGTCCGGGATCAAAGCCACGCACCTCATAGACGTTGCCGAAGGCGCGCCCATCGGGTGTATAGTTGTTGCCAGCCGCCGGATAGGAGAGGTTCTCACCAGCCCCTCGTGGCAGGAAGTCGCCATCGGGGTTACCCATGCGACCATTGTCGCCGGCCGGCGATTCGCAATCGAGGCCGAAGCTGATCTCCCATTCGTCGGGCAGCTCGTCGTGGTCGATATCACCGCAACCATCCTCATCGTAAAACTCGCGGCTGAAGACGCCACCCACCTGTTGCGGGGTGCCGCCGTCACCGCCACTGAGGCCGACCATGCTGGTACGCGGGGCGATCGGTGTGATGGCCGCTGGAGAGACAAAACCATCGCCGACCCAGACGTGGAAAAAGCTGTCGAGCATATCGACCTCGTTAGTGCCCAAGATGGCGCCGCGCTCCGGCGTCGCAATCAGCGTGGCACCATTCTGGTTGGGGTCGTACTTGATCTCCCAGTCGTAGTTGGGGTTGACAACGGTACGGGTCGTAGCCGGATCGTTGTCATCGACTGTGCCCCAGCCGAGGCCGCTCAAGCCTTTGTAGGGATTGGCGTTGTCGTCGTTGATCTTGTGTTCGTTGATCAGCAGGCGTGTGGCCGACTCGATCACCAGGGTGCCGCCAACCGTGGCCGTGCCGCCATCGGTGTCGCGCACGGTGATCGTGACGGCATAGGAGCCGGGCGTATTGTAGATGTGGCTGACGATACCATCGGTTCCCTGAATCCAGGGGCTGAAAGTGCCATCACCGAAGCTGACACGACCCTCCAGCTTGCCGAGGTCGGCATCGACGTCGATGGCGCTCCAACTGAAGGGATAGAGGAAGCCTTCGCTGCCGGGAGTCGGTTCCCACGGGTTTTCCGGGGTCGAGACGGGGCTGGTGATCGTCGGCGGTATGTTGATCAGGGTCAGGAAGCCGGGGCTGGCCATGCTGTAAGTGGGGTCGCTGCAGGTGCCGCTGATGGTGGCTGTCGAGCCGTTGGCGACAGTGGTACCACCGTCGAGGGCTTTGACGAAGTAGGGGCGAGAGACTTCACCGGCGGGAAAGACTACCACGCCGGGGCCGTTGAAGGTGAGCGCCGAGGGATTGTCGCTGGTAAGGGTGATCGTCAGTTGTGTCGTGGCAGGCTTGGAGAGATGGACATAGAAGGAGTAGTCCTGCCCCTCGGTAAGTCCAGAGGCTGACCCCTCGATCGTGAAGGTGGGAAGCACGGTCCTGACGTTGACGAGCGAGCCGGCCATCATGCTGTAATGAGGCAAGCTGCTGGAACCGCCGATAAAGACGGGGCTAACGCCGCCGTTAAAGGTGATCTGTTTGCTGACGCTGGTCGCACCAGCGGGAAAAACCACCAGATTGCCACCTGTATAGGTGACGGGGGTACCGGCTGTGGGAGCGTTGGTGAGGGTGATATTGAGGCCGCCAGCAGGTGCCGGTTGGGTCAGATTGACGGTGCAGGTCACCGTTTCGCCCTCATCAACCGTGCTCTTTTCAACCTCGACGGTATAGTATTGCGACGACGGACTGCTGATGTTAACCGTGACCAGCAGGTCGCCGGCGGTCTCAGTGCCGTAATCTGAGGGGTGCAGCCGCAACGTAACCGGGGTGGCAGTCGGGGCAACGCCGCTGAGAGTGAGCGTGCCATCGGTGTTGTTGGCCGGAATCACGAAAGTAGCAGGACTGCAGGTAAAGTTGTCGGGAACGGCGCTGGCCGGTACGGCTGTAACAATGAAGGGTATCTGCAGAGCGTCGGCAAGTGTACGTGTGACAGGGATGGCAAGCGAAGCGTCCACCTGCACTGCGGCCGTCATATTAAGGGGATCAGCTTGCCCGATAAAGCCGATGGTACGTATCGAGATGTCAGACTGTTCCTGTAACGAGTATGGTCCCGTCGTGGGCATCACTCTGGCATTAGAACGCCCGAGTATACCGAGGCCACCATCGAGATTGATGGTGGCACCGTTAAAATCAAATCCGATAGCATTGAGGTCGACGGCAAAGTCGCCCGGCTGCACCGTATAGCGAAAGTAGAGATAGTTATCTTCAAATTCAAGATATTTGGCATATTTCTTATCCGCTTTGAGGTCGATACCGGTCTGTTTGTGGTCGAGCTGTAGCCGCGGATAACCACCAGAAGGGCTGGCAATAACACTGGCAACATTGGCCCCATAGATACGGACAGCAAGATCAAAGGTCTCGCCAACACCGTAGCTCTCTCCAACCGGCTTGGTGCGATCGGCCTCAAAGACACCTTGAATATCTCCGGGGTTTTGCGCCCTGAGGCCAAGTGCAAAGAGGGCTACACACGAAAGCAGTAGCCAGGTTTTTGCGAGCGAATTGATATGTAGCAAGCGGGAGTTATGCATGGTAAGGACTCCTGTGGTAAAGTGGTCTCTCTCTTTTAACATAAGGCCTGGCTCCTGTCAAAGGGCTTTGACGTTGGGAAGGATAGTAAAAACCGGCACCAGACGGGGTGCGTTAGAGGGTTGGCAGGCAGTGTGGCAGCGATCCCCGGGGAGAGAGAGTGCTTGGTGGATACGTCTCTCTTCATGGCTTCTCTCCTGCGCTGCCTGCGGCCTTGCGGACGGCCTCGGCGGCGGCGGCACGCCACTCAGCCTCTTCAGCTTGAATCTGCTGCTGCATGCGGTTACGCACCGTCGCCTCGGCATCCTGTTGCAGTTGGTCGCGACGCGCCTGAATGTCGGCCTGACGCGCCTCCAGTTGTGCGCCCTGCGGGTCGCGCTGCATGATGGCCTGAATCGCTGCCTGCTCCTGCTCAATCACAGCGACTATCTCGGCGCTGTTGTTGGTGTTGGCCAGTTGCAAAGCCTGAAGCTGCTGCAGATGGGCCGCCAGTGTGGCGTTGGTGGAGGCGATCTCCTGCTGCCACAGCGTGATCTCCTCCAGCAGGTCATGCGCCTCGATGGCCAGCGCACGGCGACGCGTCGTGAGCTCCTCGAGCTGCTTGAGGTAGACGGGATCCGACATACGCTCGTCGACCAGACGCTGCGTGGCGGCACGTGCCTCCTCTTCTGTCATGCTGGGGGGAGCCGCCCTCGGGAAGGCAGGCGGCGGTGCCACCGGCTCCTTTTCGGTAATGAGGCGCGACTTGACCCAGAAGAGGATCAGCAGCAGGATCGAGAGCAGCAGAATCGAGTAGAGAGCCGTACGGCCGCTACCGTTATGAGCAGGTTTTTTTGCGAGTGGAGATGACATGGTTAGTCGAGTTCAGGGGTGGTAGGCGGAAACGACGGGCGTGCCGCCGGCTTGAGCAGTAACGGGGGGGCTGCCTGACGTGCTTTACGGTGGTTGCGGGCGGAGCTCTGCCACGCCTCTTGCAGCTCGCGCCACTCGGCGTTGGCCTCCAGACGCTCCTTTACCATCTGATCGTTGGCAGCAATGGCCTGACGCAACACCTCGTTGGTGGCGACAAGCCCGCGGCAGAGTTCATCCTCGCTACGCAGGCGCTGGCTGGCTTCGTAGAAGGCGCGATGCAACTCGGCCAATGAAAGCTGACTCTCAGCATCGGTAGCAGCCGGAGGCGGAACATTGGTGATGGCCACCGCACTCTTAATGGTTGCCACCTGCTGCGTAACACCGAGGCGCTGCAACGACTGCTGGCGGAGGGCAGTGGCTCGTTGCTGCTGGCGCTGATCGCCCTCACGCTGCGCGGCTGCCAGCGCGGCGCGCAAGCGCACCCACTCCGGGTCCTCGGCCAGACGCGCCTGCAGCGCCGCCTCATGGTTACCGATCTCCTGCCGCCAAAGAGTGCTCTGTGCCATCAAACGCTGGCACTCCTCATCATCTTGTTGTAGCTGATGCGTCAGGTTCAGCAGTGCGGCATGCGCCTCACGCTCAAGGGCAGCAGCGTTGGTTACAGCCGGCGGCGGACAATCGAGACCAACGTCGCGGGGGTCAGTTTGAGACGTATCGCGTCCGCAACCGGGTGTCAGCAGGGCTGCGGCCATCACCGCAACCGCGCAAAGGGAGACTGTCTCCCGCTTTTTAAGGTCAATCAACATGCTACTCCAGACGCAAGAGACGGAAGAAGTTATGGGTTGGGTCGAGCCAGGGGGCGGTATCGAGGTCGATATCGAAGGTGGCTTCGACAAAGGGGGTCAGCTCGTCGACCAGCCCCACCTCCTGCCAGTTGAGCGGCAGCAGCGAGGGCGAGTGTTCAATCTTGTAGCTCACTGTACCACGCTCGTCATCGTCACGCCAGTAGATTGTAAAGAGCCGCGGGTTGGCAGCGTTGCGGCGGAAGGCCGAGATGGGATAAGGCACCCACGTCTCGGGCACTATCGGCACTGCTACCACTTCGAAGAGCTCACGCTCCCAGTAGAGCGGCGGATCAACGGCTGCCGCGAGCAACCTGCCGTCGATCAGACCGGGCTGCCAACCGGCGGTATTCACGGTGGCGCTCCAGACAGTCGGGTCACCGCCGTCAGGCAGCAGCGTCACGGTGCCGAGCAGCGCACCGTCGCTGTTATAGAGGCGCACTGTAACCTCTGCCGTGGCTGCCGGTGCCGGATGGTCAACACTATCGGTAAAGGTGGCAATAATCAGAGTTGACTCCCCGACCTCGACGACTTGAGGTGCCGCCGCCAGCGAAATGAGCTGTGCCGGAGTATGTGGTCCGTCATTGGGGTTGAGCGGATCATCGCCATTGACCATCTCCCAGAGGTCGCCGCCGCCATCGCCATCGGTATCGGGGTTGTTGGGATCGGTGTTGGCGCGATACTCGCCCCAGTTGGAGAGACCATCGCCATCGGGATCTTCGTCGGCATCATCACGTGTCGAATCGAGTCCGTTGAGGTCCTCCCAGAAGTCGTCCATGCCATCGCCATCGCCATCGAGGATCAGGTTGTACCAGTTGACCTTGTTGGCCCCCCGGTTGGCGACGTAGATCACTGAGGAGTCCTTGAGCGGCGCCACGCCGTAGGGGCGGGTGAGCACCTCCCACTCTTCGCCATTTTCAGCGTTGCCGAAGTCGAAGAGCGGAGTGCCATCCATATCGAGCAGCGAGATGCGATGCTCATGCTGGTCGACCACCACAAGGCGTTTGCGGACGCCGACGCTCCAGACCTTGACATCGGTCGGGGTGTGGAAAGCGCCTGTCAGCGCCGCCGTGTAGATCGTACCGGCCACAGGGGTGCCGCTACCGGCCAGGTTGTAGAAGGCAATCCGCCGCTTTTCGGTATGTGAGTCGGCAACCCAGACACCATCGACATTCTTGCGCTTGTCGAAGGCAATCCCCTCAGGGCGCGTGGCGCTGTCCTGATTGGTGCCCAGTCTGATCGTCTTCTTCCAGGTGCCATCGAGCTTGAACCACTGGAGGCGCAGGTTGCCGGTATCGGCCACCACCACCTGACCCTCACTGGCAGTCGTGAAGGTGATGCCGCACGGCCCGCTAAAGGTGCCATCAGGCGCTGTCGCCGAAGCGGTCGATGACTGTGAGCCAAATTTGCGTTCAAAGGTCACAGCGCCGCTATCGGGATCGTAGGTGAATATCTGTATCCGGTGGTTTTCGGTATCGGAGACGGCAAAACGGTGCTGCCCCGGACGTGGATCGGCTGCCATGCCACAGGGGTTGTCGAATTGACCGTCGCCGCTACCGGCGACAAAGCTGCTCCCCTGCTTCTTGCCGTAGTAGGCGATGTTTTCACGCGTAACGCGATCATAGACGCCGATACGATGCAAACCGGTCTCGAGCACAAAGAGGAACTTCTCACTCACCACCAGATGTGCCGGCTCCGAGGAGGCCGAGGGTGACGACTGACGCCCGGTGTAGATATAGTTGGTCGGAGTCGATTGCGCCTCACTCTCCAGCGGCAGACGCGGCGCGCGGGGATCGAGATCGGGGCGGTAGATGATCGTCCAGCGATCGGGGATCGTGTCGCCATTGGAGTCGAGGAAGGAGCTGACCACATTGGTGAGGCTCCAGGAGCCGAAGAAGGCGCTCTCGCCCGGCTGCCAGGTAAGCGTATGGCGCAACTCAGAGTCACCATAAGCCATCGCCGAGGCAAAGGAGGAGGAGTCCCAGGCGCGGGCGTAGAGGACGATGCCGGGGCTGCCGGCCACAAAGGGATGATCGACCGTCACGGCAAAGCGACCACTGTTGGCCGGAATCTCGCCGCCACCGAAGTAGCCATAGGCTGCATCTGTAGCGATCACGGTCAGTGCGATGTCGTCGCCACCCGGTGAACCATCGGCCAGCGGAGGATCGGGTTGGCCGTTGGGACCGACCCAGAGAATCTGAATCAGACTCGACGACTGCCCGCCATTGCCGGCCAGCGGCTCGCCACGCCAATCGCTCACCATCGTCGGGAAGTCGGCCAGATTATGGGCATAGAGCAGCGGCTCGACGACTGTCAAGTTGACCCTCACCGGCTTGGTCTCAACACCATCGGCCAGCCCCAGCAGCACCACTGCGGCAGAGTAGCTGCCCGGCAGAAGGCTCTTGTCGCTGTTGATATCGAGCGTGATCATGGCACTCCCCGCCTGCAACAGCCCTGCCTGCGGCTCGCTCTCAAGCCAGTTGACCTGATTGTCGGCGACCAACTCCTGCCAGAGGAGACTGCGCAGAATGTCAAGCCTGACGCCTTCGCCCGCCCACTCTCTGCCGGCCGGGTTGCCATTCCAGAGCAGCGCCACACCCTCATCGCCGATCACATAACGTGTGATCTTGTTGGCCTCGCTCAATACGCCGAGTGCGGTTGCAGCGGTAGTACTGTTGAGCGTGGCGCTGTCGTAGAGGCCGCAGGCCACCTCGAGCTTGTCGCCTGCCGCCAGCGGGACGAAGGGGGCTCCGAGGGCTTTGGTCGCGGTCATCTGCCCCGCAGCTTCGGCCACACGGTCGGAGGCGGCCCCCGACTCCAGACCGAGCAGTGCGGCCAACTCGTGGTTGTCGGGGCGCGACAGCGGATTGGCACCGGTGATGATCAGCTTGCCGCCGCGATCGAGGTAGTTGGCATAGGCAGCCACTTCGTCGGGGTAGACGGGACGCCCCTCACCGGCGGGGCCGCTCAGATCGATGATGACGGCATCGTAAGCCATCAGCAGCGAGTCGTCCCAGGTATAGTTGACCTTCTGCAGTATCTCGTTGTAGTTGTACATGGGGTAGAACTCATGGGCAATCGTGAAGTTGTCGCTGAAGTAGTCGACCTCAAAGCCCAGCTCCGCCAGCGGTGCCACCAGACCGGCGAGTCCATCCTGATCCGAGAAGAGTCCGATCCGCTGTACAGGGGCCGCCACGGTGGTGAAGGCGTAGGGTACTGCCGCGGCATTGGCCACCGAGAACTGCAACTGCGTTGCAACTCCCTGCTGCAGCGTCACCTCAATGAGGCTCTCGGAGAGCGTGACCGCCGGTGCAGCCAGCGTAATCTTAACGGCGTTGTCGGGCGCTGTCAGGCTGCCGCTCCAGCGGGCAAAGCCGTCGGCAATCACACGGCAGTTATAGTCGCCGGCCAACGGCAGGCCACCGATGACAAAGCTGCCATCTGCGGCGGTAGTCGTCGCTGCGCCATGCAGGCCGAAGAGCTCGACCACGGCATCGGCGACCGGCTGATTGGCCGCGTCGACCACGACACCGGCCAGCGTCTCCGTTGCCACCAGGGGAATCTCGATCTCCAGCGTGCCGATCGGCGTAGCACCGTCGAAGAGCTCCAGAGTGTAGTGGGCTGCGGTCGCCGGCGCAGCCGGGAAGGTCACCTCAAAGAGCTCTGTCGGCTCGGCCACGTCCAAGCCGGCAAGGTAGCCATAAGCGACGGTAACGCCGTCCAATTTAGCCTTGAGATCGTCAATCGAGGCCGAGCCGTTGTTGCGCAAGACGATGCGCAATGAGGCCTGCTCGCCAGGATTGGCCAGACCGTCACGGTTGCCGTCATCGACAATTTCAATCGATTCGAGTACCGGCAACGCCATGGCGTTGACCTCCAACGTCACCGGCAGGTTGCGCAGGGTATCGCCCTGCCGGATTACAATGCGTGCCTCATAGCTACCGGCAACCAGCGTTGGCGGCTGGTTAACGCTCAGATCAATCATGGCGGAGTCGGGCGCTCCCAGCGAATGCTGCAGTTGCAGTCCATCGTTGGCCGCAAACAGCAGCCAGTTGTCGCCCAACAACTCAAGGGCCGCCGCCACGTCGAGGTGTCCGCCGCTCTTAACCCAACCTTTGAGGGCCGGATCTTTGCGGACGCCGTTGAGCAGTGCAGCCTTGATCACATCGAAGGGAGCATCGGGCGAATGCGCCAGCAGCAGGGCGGCCGCGCCGGCCACGTAGGGCGCCGCCATTGAGGTGCCGCTCATGTAGTCGTAGACCTCTTCCCCGTCCAGTGGGGCTAAAGCACCATCGGCCTGGTTGGGCATAATCGGTATGACCGTACTGAGGATATCGACGCCCGGCGCCGCCAGATGCACTGATTCGGGGCCCCAGGAGCTGAAGGTGGCCAGACGGTCGTCGTGGTCGGCTGCCGCCACGGTAATGACGTTTGCGAGAAAGCGGCCATAAGAGGCGGGATAGGCCGGTATCGCTTCGATATTCTCACCCGAGTTGCCGGCGGCAATCACAAAGAGGTGATTGGCGGCGATACCGGAGGCCATGGCATCGTAGAGCACCTTGGAGTCGGTCGGGCCGCCCCAACTGTGGTTGGAGATGCGGGCGCCGTTGTTGATCGCGTACTCGCAGGCAGCCGCCAGACGTGCGCTGCTGGTAAAGTTGCCTTCGCCATCGGTCAAACGGAGCACCATCAGTTGCACGTTGGGGCTGACGCCGATGACACCGCGCCAGTTATTGCCGACAGCGCCGATAATGCCGGCCACGTGTGTGCCGTGGCCATGACTGTCACCCACCAGAGGCGTATTGTCGGCAAAGTTCCAGCCGTGGATATCGTCGGTAAAGCCGTTGCCGTCGTCGTCGATGCCGTTGTCGGCACGGCTGTTGCCTGCGGCATCACGTCCCCTCTCACCGGGGTTGCCCCAGATATTGGCCGCCAAATCGGGGTGATCTGTCATCACACCGGTGTCGCAGACGGCTACCACGACCTCACGGCTGCCCATCGTCGCCGACCAGGCACGGGCAGCGCCGCTATCGGCACCGAGTGTGCCGCCGGTCTGGCGCTCGTTGTAGATGCCCCAGAGCTGCTCGACCAGCTCATCGTTCGGCTTGTTGGGCATCGCCTGCTGCGTCATTATAACGCTCGGCTGCAGGTGCACCACAACGCCCTCAGCGGCCGCTCCCAGCATGGCTGCCGGCGTGCCTGCCAGCGTCGTCAGCGCTGCACCGCCGTGAGGCCGGGCAATCGCTGCCGGAATGCGGCTGAACCAGTAGACCGCCTCCAGTCCGTTGGCTGCCAGCCACGCCTCACGCTGCTCGCGGGAAGAGTCAGGATCGAAGGAGACCTCCAGTTCATGGTTGTTAAAACGGCTCGTATCAAGCAACGACCAAGGCGTAGCTATACATTCAGCGCCACCGCCTGCTGCAGGTGATTTGACCTCTTCAAAGGTGCGGTTGTAGATGATTTCGAGTTCCAGATCGGCCGGCAGGTCACCGTTGTTCAACAACTCAAAGACCGCCGTCGCTGAGCTGCCTTCGTCGACTTCGAGATTCAGTTCGGTCGGATCAGTCGTCACGCCCCACGGCTTGATCAGCCAGTCGATACCGCTCTGGTCGCTCTCCAGCGGATTAAAACTGTAGGGCGCGGTCACGGTATAGTAACCCTCAGGCACCTGCACCACCTTGACCAGATAGTTGGTGGGATCCAGGCCGCCGATCGAGTAGGCGCCGGTCACCATATCGGTGGGCGTTGCCGTCGTGACCACCTCCCCCTCATCATCAAAGACAGCGATACGGGTGGCACGCAGCTTCTCGCTGATATTGCCGTCGTCGTAGGTGACGAGACCGCTGATGGCAAAGAGCGGCCCGACCTCGATCTTGAAATCGGCGGCCCAGAGCAACTGCGGCGTGTCGTTGGTGGTAGCGGCCGTTACAATGAAGCGCTGGTAGTCGCCGGCCTTGGCATCGGGGTTAACCCGTACTTCAAAGGCAGCCGCCAGCGGCTTCGTATCCTTCGCCAGGATAAGCGCCGTTTCGGTGACGGCACCGTTGACCACGCTCATGCAGTCGGGATGCTCGAAGAGCGCCGTTTCGAGCTTGCCGGTAATGCTCATGGCCGACAGATCGCCGACATTTTCAAACCAGACGGTGACGTGCAAGAGCTCGCCCGGGTCGACTGCCCCGTCGCCGTCGCCGCTGATGGCATCGTTGATCTCGACGTGCGAGAAGCGCAAGCAGGGCACAGCGCTGAGCTCGCCATAGGTGGTGCAGAGGAAGTTGGTGGTCAGGTCATCGGTGCAACTCATCAGTTGGCCGGCAGGCGGCACTACCGGTGACGCTGCCGCGACTTCGACTGTGACCCAGTAGCCGATTCCCTCGCGCAGCCCGCTGAGCTGATAGTTGCCAGCGGTGTCGGTAAGCTCGCTCTCCAGACGATTGCCTTCGCCATCTTCGGCCGCCACAACTGCACCGGCCACCGGTGAGATTTCACCCGGTGGCGTCATGGGCAGAGCAGAAGCCGTCTCGACCTTGCCGCTGATCTGATGGTAGGAGGTGTTGGTAATGACAAACTCGAAGGGTTCAAAGAAACGCGGTGGATCAAGCCCGTCAGCTCCTTCAGCCCTCACCACCACGAAGTCGGCGCTCATACTCTCGTCCCACTTCATGCGCAGCGGTGGCAACGACTCGGCCGTGCTGCCGGGGCCAATCCAGCCCCAACCCATGCTATTGCCGTAGCTGTCGTCGTCATCGACAAAAGTGGCCGTGCCATCGGTTGGCGTCAGAATCTCGGCCTGCGCCCCCACCATGAAGGCACCGCTGAAGGGGTTGTCGTTGCGTACTGTCACATAGACGTCGAAGGTCTCGCCCGGCTCGGGGAAACCATCACCATCACCGAGCGGGTTGCCGTCATCATCAAACAGTGCATCGTCGACGCGATAGCTGACGTAGGAGAGCAGCAGCAGATCCTCTACGTCAATTGTAATCGGTACATAGAGGGTGCCGCCATTGCTCTCAATCACAAAACGTGCATTGTAGATGCCGGGCGGAAAGGAGGCCAACATGAAGTCGAAGATGATCTCCGCCTCCATGCCCGGGGGCAAGGTGCCGTTCAGCGCCATATAATCCCGTATGACGATCCAATCCGCAGCGAGGCTCATATACTCAACGTAGATATGGTAAGAGAGTGTGCCGCTCGCTTCGGCCCTGTTGCGCAGTGTCAGTTTCTGATTAAGTTCATTCTGCATCTGCGGCAGGAGAAAGTTGAAGTGATCCGGCTCAACCTCCGGCAGCGGTATCGGCAGATTGATGATCACGTTGGTCGGCGCCGTCACAATTACCGCTGTGGTGATGCCATGATAGTCAACTGCTACACGATAACGCTTGTTGGTGCTGGTCCACGGAAAGGCGAAAGAGCCATCGTCAACCGTCATGGTCTCAAAGGAGGCGTCGGATTGCGAGGCCGTCACCAGCGCATCGGCGATCCCCGCTCCGGTGGTGGCATCGACAACCTGGCCTGTAATCGGCGCCGTATTCATAATTGTGAAGGCGCGGCTGTTGTTATAGACCCGCCCTTTGGTATCGGTCAACGTCTGCAGGATCGTCACGACCGTGCCCGGCGGAGTCAGTGGCGAGACCGAGACGGTGTAGGGCATTGAGGTGATGCTGCTGTCGATGGCCAGGGTGCCGTAATTGACTGTCGCCGGGGCTCCCTCCGTCAGTGCGACCAAGCCGGCGGCTGCGCCTGAGACCTGCAGCGTGAAGCTCCCCTGAGTAAAGGCAAGGGCCTCGCCGCCGTAGTTGAAGGTCACCAGGCGCAAATCGAAACTCTCGCCCGGCTCGGCGGCGCCGTTGCCGTTGCCCGCCGCACTGTCGTCGATCAGGAGATCGATCAACCCCAGATCGCTGGCGGGATAGTCGCGGAAGGTGACGCCATCGATATACCAGCCGGCCGGGTTGCCGGGGCCCATCCTGACAGCATCGGAGACAAAACGGAAACGGACGCGCAACTCCTTGTTGGCAAACTCAGCGGGCAGCAACAGCCGGGCCTCCTGCCAATCACTACTGCGACCGCTGACAATACCGCCTGCCATCTGCGGCGAGAAATAGGCGCCGACGTTATACCAGACGCCATCGGCATACACCTCTACATAGCCGCAATCGGCATCCTGTATGGTGCGGTATTCAGCAGGGGTGGTTTCGATATCAAACCAGTGGCGGAAGGTGATCACCGGCGATTTCCCCACCTGCACCGGTGGCGAGATCAACATCGCGTGGGCATCATCGGGGTAGCGTCCGTGCAGGCGGGTTCCCCAGCAACGTGAGGCGACTTTGGGGCCGTAGCCGGGTGTGCCATGCTCCCAACAGAGATTGGTGGAGAGGTTGTTAATCGTCCAGCCGGTGGTGCCGCGTTCAAAATCGAAGGAGGCGCGCACCTCACGCTCGCGCGTCTTGAGCGAAAGATAGGCAGAGCGGTCGCTCTCATGCTCATCAGGTGGCAGCCAGGCGACATTGCCAACATAGTCTTCAGCCCGGATCGCTATGTAATAGACCCGGTTGGGCGCCACGCCGGAGACCGTCAGAGAGTGCGTCTTGGTGAGGTTCTCATGTTCGCTCTCAAACTCGCTCGGCGGTACCGTCGTGCCGACACGGATCAGCCCACTGGCCGGCTCATCCGTCTCCCAGGTAACACGGATCACGCCATCATCGGGCGAAAAGACGGCATAGTTGAAGATTAGCGGCGGCTCATCATCAATCATCGCCGTATCGCTCTTGCCGCCTGCCTCCCAGATGGCATAGAGGATGTCGTTATGGCTGGCGCCCAGCGGCGTGAGATCGACCGGCGCACTGCGGTAGACCGTGCGGCGGTTCTCAGTGCCGACAAACGGCAGATTGACGGCAATAGTCGGTCCGCTGCCATCACTGCTCAAGGCCAGTGTCACGCTCTGAGAGGCCTCCCGCATCACCTGTGCCGGCAGGTAAATCGAGACGACGGCTTCACCATCTGAACGATAGGCGGGATGATCGAGCTCGACGTCGCCGCCGAAGCCGTCGATCTGTTGAATCGGATCGCCGAAGAGGTTGGTCTGATAGTAGCACCAACGCATATAGCTGTTGCCGACCCGTGTGGCATTGCGTTCGTGCGAAATCCGGTTGGCCTCCCCGAAAGTGTGTACGCCATCGCCGAAGATCGCATCCCAGAAGTAGCGGTTGTAGCGCTGGCTCGGACCATCTGTCGAGTTGATAGCGCCCCAGCCGTAGCGTGCATTCCAGACACCGCCGAAGGCCCCCTTGGAGGTTGAAGTCGTAAAATGCTCTGCCACGCAGTTGCTGTCGAAGGCGCCGGCATTGCAGCCCTGTGAATAGACAAAGACCGGTTTGGTGTTTATCAGGCCGTCGACATCTGCGTTGTTCAGCTTCATATTGTAGGTGATGCTGCTGTGCCCCAAGTGGTTGATTATCGAGTAGCTGTTGCCGTTGATGGCGCTGCTGATATCGGTCTGTGTCCACTCGTACCCCGGACGGTCGTAGAGTGTATCGACCTTGGTGAAGATGTTAAAGGGGGCAAAACCGGTCGTTACATAACCATCGGCAGCCGAACCGTTGCGAACCTGCTCCATCATCCCGGTTGCATATTCAGAGATGCCCCCGAAACCGAGGTGCTCGCCCACCATCAACGCACTGCGCAGATAACCGGCCGAGCCGGCTTCACGATCTCTCTCATAGGTGTTGATCTTGGCGAACCAGAGATTGATCTCCGTTTGCGTCTCAGCCGCGACCCGGCCGATCTGGACTTCAGCGTGCAGGTCGACCTCACGGCCACCTTCCCCGTCATCCGGCTCGCCCCAGCGATCATTGCCATTGCTGTTAAATGTGCCGTCGAGACACTGGTAGTAGAGATCACTCGGGATGTGATCGGTGTACTCGGGACTGATGGAGACATAGAGCTTGCGGGCCGGCACCTGGTTGAAGTCGCCGCCGATCAGGATATACTCGGTGCCCCAATTGTTATAGGCATCACGGATGAAGTTACGAATCGCCTCGGGCAAATCACTCCCCGGATAGGCGGCACGGATACGCTCAATGGTGACCGTCTCAGAGGCAATCCCCTGTTTGCGGCGCAGGGTGACCAGCCCATTGAAGGCCGGACGCAGGGTAGCGGTCGTGATAATCACATGGTAATAGTTTGTGGCCGGATCACAAGGCAGGGTCGGATGGGTCCAAGTCGACTCCGGATCATCCCCCTCCCCTTCTCCGTCATCGCCCTCACCATCAGCGTCATCCTCAGCGAGCGGCAGGTTCATGCGGGTGCTGCGTGGCTCCGCCTGATAGGCAGCGATAACGTCTGGATTATCCACCAGCGTCACGGCGGCGGTGCCATCACGATGTGAGCGGTAACGTGCCCTGAATCCACCCTCGCCTCCACCGAGCCCCTGGATTACACGCCCCCTGCCACCTGCGGTCACCTTGGTCGTCAGCTCAACCTTGATCTCCTCATGCCAGGTCAGACGCCCCGCCTGCGGCTGGTAGGCAACCGGATAGAGCTGTAGCATCTCAAAGGCGACACCACGCTGCTGCTGCAGACCGCGACGCTGGCCGCGCTCGGCCGGATAGGTGGCTGCGGCACTATAAATTTCTTCGTTACGCGGCATGCGACGCCGGGCGAGGTCGGGGCGACTGAGTGGGTAAGGCTCCTGCGCATGGCGTACTGTGATACCCGTGGCCAACTCACGCCCCTCGTCGGGCAATACCGTCACGCTCACCACCTCTTCGCCCTGCGGCACCGCTATCCGTATTCCCAGCACCGGCAACTGCGGCGCGCCGGGAGTGTCGCTGAGCTCCAACCCGGAGAGTGTCACGTCGCTGATGCCCTCACCATCGGTAACCAGCTCAGGCTCTGTAAAGCGGTAGGTGAGCACCTGCACCTTGTGGCCCGCCTGCAGCTCCTGACGTGCCTGTACACGCGGTGCCTTGGCTCGCTGCCCGCTGCGCAGTGCACCGCGTGCCGTACGCCAGCCGCCAGACTCCGCCGGTGCCGCCATCACAGCGATTACCGCAAACAGCGGTGCCACTCTCACGATAACACCATAAATTTTTGCCATCAAACTCTTGCTCATGCCATGCTTCTCCAGGAGACAAGCCAAATAGTGTCGATACTCTGCCATAAAGGTCGACAAACCGTCAATTGGTGCAGTATAGAACAGAGCGTGGTTAAAAGCAATAACAAGTGGCTGCTTTTTTTGTATACGATTGTTGTTGCCAAGTTGGCCAGATTATTCTACGCTCTCTCAATAACGCCTAGTTGGGTTTCACACAAAGGAATGTCGTCATGGGCAAAGTACTGCGCATACTGGTAGTCATTATTCTGGTTCTTGGCATCGTCGCCGTTGTATTGGCGGCCATCAACTACAACAAGCGGGAAGTCTTGATAGGACGCACCCACCTGCTTGAAGAGACGTTTGTCAAGCTGGCACGCACACTCGAAGCGGTCGACGCTCCCGAGGTGGCACAGCCGCTCTATCCGCAGCGTGACCTCTCGCCCGTCACCAGCCGCGAGGTCGAAAATCCCGAGCGCTCAGCCTTCTGGGACTCCTATAACCACCTGCTGGAGCCGACGGCCCAGGCAATTCCCACGCTCGACTTCAGTTCGACCGCCAAGCGCCAGCAACTGCGCCAATATTTCAAAATTAACCCCGCCACCGGCAAGTTTGAGGTCGACCCCCTCACCGGCACCCCGGCCACCAAGGGCGAGGGCACCATGGAGGAGCTCTTGAGCGAGGCCTTCAACCGTGCCATCGAGCAGTACAAGCTCCTTAACGAGACACGTGCCGAGCTGCCCAAGCTGCGTGATGAGCTGATCAACACCATCGAAGAGGTCAACCGCCTCAAACAGAACGGCCGGGCCGACAAGCGCACCATCGAGGAGAAGGAGGCCCAGATTGCCAACCTGCAGCGCGAGCTGCGCGACCGCGAGAACCAGATCGCCCGCCTCAACGAAGAGATTCGTGAAATCCGCGTCGAGCTCCAGGAGGCCAACGACACCGTCGCCAAACAGACCGAGGATATCGATGTGCTGGAAGACCGGGTCAAGCAACTGACGCAGGCGCTCAAGGATGCCACCGCCACCCGCGGGCCGATCCTGCCGACAACCACCGCCGCACCTGCCGACAACATGGCGGGTTCCTTCACCCCCGGCGTCAAGGGCAAGATCGTCTCCTTCAACGAGGAGTGGAAGTTTGCCGTGGTCGAGTTCAGCGACGAGTTTATGGATGAACTGCTCGGCCCGGATCGTGCCAACCCGATGCCGCAGATCGAAGTGATGGTCAAACGCTCCGGCTACCAGGGTTCCAGTGGCGAGTTTATCACCCGTCTGCGCCTGCGCCAGGTGATCCGCCAGCAGAATCTGATCGTGGCCGATATCCTCATGGATTGGCAGCAGGCCCCCGTGGCACTCGAAGATGAAGTCTACTTCTAAGGTGACCGAGTCTCAGCCACGGCTCCGGCCGTGGCTGCTGCTACTGCTGCTGGCCCTGCTGCTGGGCGGCTGCGCTACTGAGAACGATTCGTTGCTGCCGTGGGCTACCCCGGCACCGCACGAAGGCTCCATCCCCCTGCCCGGCTCCTTTACGCGCCAATAACCAGACGCCAGCGGAGCTTTCGAGTGCCTGCAGGGTGCCCTTGCAGCGAGCATGGATGGGCAGACAGTAGGTCTGTCGAGAGAGATTGAAATGATTCCACGCCCCGATCTGATTTCTGCCGGGGCACTTCCCGGCATTGAGGTCTTTCAACTTACCAGTGAGAGCGGTGTGCCCGGCTCGCACATCTACATGGAGGCACAGGTCTTTACCCCCGACAGCCGCCGTCTGCTGCTGCATCGCTCGGCCTACTCCCATAGCGCCATGCCACGCAATCCGGACCATCGCTACCTGCTCTGCGATCTTGACGACCACTGCCGCCTGACACCCTTGACCCACGAGGTGGGTGCCACGGCTCCCAGCATCAGCCCCGACGGACGCTATCTCTACTACCTCGTCGATGAGTCGGAGCTCAACGGCGGCAGAGTCATGCTCAAGCGGGTTGCGCTCGATGGCAGCGAACGTGAAACGCTGCTGGTGATCGATGCACCGCTGCCCGGCACCGCCTTCCGCCCCAGCCGGATCTACTCCCTCTCTACCATCTCCTCTGATGGCAGACGTCTGGCGACGCAGGCCTTTCTGGGAGATGGTGTGAGCGATAATCCCCACTACGGGCTGCTCCTCTTCAACCTGCAAGAGGCAAGTGTTTCGCTGCCGCTGCATGGGTCCACCTGGCTCAATATGCACCCGCAATACTGCCGCTCTGACGATCCGGCAGCCAGCCACGATATCATGGTGCAGGAGGGGCACAACTATGCTGTCGACCCTACCGGTCAGATATCCGACAAACCCGACGGCAAAGGAACCGATATCCACGTAATCCGCGATGATGGCACCATATTACGCAGTCTTCCCTGGGGGCGCGATGGCAACGAGTTCTGTCAGGGGCATCAATGCTGGCGCGGACGCTCTACCTGGGCCATTACCAGTACCCACACCCGCGAACCCGCCTCACGGCGTCTGATCGAGGGCTTGGCCGTGCCGGATGCGGGGCATATCGGCCTCAAGACTCCCAGCGGTGTGCGTAACGACTTGGTACGCGACTGCGAAGCCCCCAACTTCTACCACTTCGCCGTCGACCGTAGCGGCAACCGCATGATCAGCGACTCCGCGCCACTCGCCGGCGGTTCCCCCATCTACCTGATCGATCTGGGTGAGCCCGGCAAAGAGCCGCTCAAGCGGCTCCGTTTTCTGCTCAATCCCCGCAACGACCCCTACCGCCGGGTGCCCGATAGCGTACACGTCCACCCCTTCCTCTCGCCCGATGGCAACTTCGCCTTCTTCAACTCCAACGAGAGCGGCATCTCGCAGGCCTACATGGTACGCGGCCTCTCCTGGTAAACTACAACTTGGGCCGAACATTCACAAAGGCGTCGATAAGCTGGCTGAGGTGAGGCAGGAGGTGCTCTTCGAGCGGGATGGCATGGCCGCTCTCAGGGAGGGTTATCAGTTGACGTCGGGGAGTGGTGGCGGCGCTGAGCCAGGCGTGGGCGGCAGGTGTATCGACAATGCGGTCGGTAGCGGCCAGAGCGGCAAAGAGTGGTACCGTGAAGTTCGCTGCGCGTCTGCCGAGAGTGTGGGTGAGCTGGAAGAGGATACGGTAGGTGGCAAAGGGGATAAAACGGTCGCGGGTATAGCGAATGGCGCTGCCGTCATGCGTCAGCACCTGTGGTGCAAAACTCGATTCAAAGGTGGCTGAGAGCGGCAGGGCGGTCTGGGCAATCCAAAACCAGAGGTGGGGTGGCAGGAGCGGAGAGCGAGCCCGTGAGACCTTGAGCAGCGGGGCCAGCAGCAGCAGCCCGTCGGCTGCCGTGGGATCGCGGAGCTGGGTCAGCAGCGCCAGACCGCCACCCAGTGAGTGGCCCAGAAGCCAGACGCGCTCATGGCTGGCGCGCAGGCGCGCTATTTCGTGCTGGATGGCGGCCAGCAGCGACTCGGTTGTCTGACGGGCGGCCACCTGCAAGGCGTCGCCGCTGCCCGGCAGGCGCATAGCATGGCAATGAAGCTGATAGGGCGCAAGTTGTGCCGCCAGCATGCGAAAGACGGCCGGGGAGTCGGCAAAGCCGTGAATCATAAGGATAGCCGTAGTGCCGTGGCCGGAGCTCCAGGGGAGCGCGTCGAGCAGGAGGCCATCGGCATTACGTGTCAGCCCCTGCTCCCAGCCACGACGGCGCAGTCCGATCCAGAGGCGGTGTGTCAGATTGGCGAGCAGCCAGAGGGCTACGATAAAGGTGAGTTTGGCAACAAATGGATACACAGCAAGAGATAGTTTACAGTTGCGGTGGGAGGTTTACAAGCCGATGAGCGATCTATTCACAGTGCCAACGACTCAGAAAACAGACAAACAACGAAACCCGCCATTTGGCCTTCCCCCTTGAGAACACCAGGGACAGACCCTATTAACCTGCTACCCCTTACTAGGGACAGACCCTATATGCTTTCACACTCTCAATAAGGCCGATTGCGTACAAAAT
>CAZRGQ010000030.1:0-29618 GCA_964599645.1 uncultured Lentisphaerales bacterium
GCCGGCGGTGATGTTGCCCCACTGGTCGGAGCCGCCGATCTGCAGCGTGCAGCCGTAGGTGCGGTGGAGGTGGAGGAAGTCGTAGCCTTGCATGATCTGGTAGCAGAACTCGGTGAAGCTCATGCCGTCGTCGGCCTCAAGGCGCTTGCGCACACTCTCCTTGCCGAGCATGGTGCCCATGCGGAAGTAGCGTCCCATGTCGCGCAGGAAGTCGATAAAGACGATATCCTTGAACCAGTCGTGGTTGTTGACCATGATGGCGGGGTTGGGTCCGGCCGGGTCGAAGTCGAGAAAGCGCGAGAGATTTTCACGAATGCCGATCAGGTTCTGCTCGACCTGCTCGGAGGTCAGGAGCTGGCGTTCGTTGCTCTTGCCGGAGGGGTCGCCGATCAGCCCTGTGGCACCGCCGACGAGGGCGATCACGCGGTGACCGGCACGCTGGAAGTGTGAGAGCGCCATGATCGTCACATAGTTGCCCGCCTGCAGGCTGTCGGAGGTGGGGTCGAAGCCGGCGTAGAGCGTCAGCGGCTTTTTGAGGGCTTCGGCCAGGTCGGGGCTGGTGATATCGTCCAGCAGGTGGCGCTGGCGCAGGGTTTCAAGCATGTTGGTCATCGGATTCGGTCCTTGTGAGAGTCAGGCAGGGAGCCTGACAGAAAGGCCATATTCTACCCTTTTCTGCCTATAATTCAAGGAGGGGAACGCGAGATTGATTTTTTTGCTCCAATATGCCACAATAGTCGGAACATGCAAATTGAGATTCTTCCTTCACTACTGGCGGCCGATGGCGCTCATCTGGCTGAGGGTGCGCACCAGGCTGAAACGGCAGGTGCCGATGCGTTGCACGTCGATGTCATGGATGGCCACTTTGTGCCGAATATGTCGTTTGGTCCCGATACGGTGGCAGCCATGAAACGGGTGACGACGCTACGGCTCGATGTCCACCTGATGCTGGCACGTCCCGACCGCTATGTTGAGCGGTTTGCCAAGGCCGGGGCGGCGGCCATCTCCTTCCATGTCGAGGCCTACAGCGATGTGCCGGCCACTCTGGCGGCGATCCGGGAGCAGCGGATACCGGCCGGTCTGGTCCTCAAACCGGCGACTCCGGCGGCTGCGCTCTATCCCTGGCTGGGGCTCTTCGACTTCGTCCTGATCATGACCGTCGAGCCGGGTTACGGTGGACAGTCGTTCAGGCCCGAGATGCTGCCCAAAATCTCCCTTGTGCGCCAAATGGCGCTGCAGGAGGCACCAACTCCCTTCCCGATCATGGTCGATGGCGGCATCAACGCCGAGACGGCGGCGCGTTGTGCGGCAGCCGGGGCCAATCAACTGGTGGCCGGCAGTTCGCTCTACGCTGCGGCCGATATGGCGGCTGCCATCCGGACCATGCGTGAGGCAGCCACGACCGCCTTCAACTCCGCCGCTGTGGGTACCTCATGAGCAGTGAGCAGGTAGCAGATACGCGCAACTTCTGCATCATCGCCCATATCGATCACGGCAAAACCACCCTCTCCGACCGGATTCTGGAGCTGACCAAGGCGATCGAACAGCGCTTGATGCGCGAGCAGACGCTTGACGACATGGAGCTCGAACGGGAGCGTGGCATCACCATCAAGAGCCACCCTGTCTCGATGCTCTACACGGCACAGGATGGCAAGACCTACCGCTTTAACCTGATCGACACCCCGGGGCACGTCGACTTTGCATACGAAGTTTCCCGCAGCATGAGCGCCTGCGAGGGGGCCATTCTGGTGGTGGACGCCACGCAGGGAGTCGAGGCCCAGACGGTGGCCAATGCCTATCTGGCGGTCGACAACCACCTCGAGATCATCCCTGTGCTCAACAAGGTCGATATGGCCGGGGCCGATACCGAAGGTGTTACTAGGCAGGTAGAGGAGCTGCTCGGCATCGCGATGGAGGAGCATCTCCATATCAGCGCCAAGACGGGGCTCAATGTCGCCGAGGTGTTGGAGGCGGTAGTGCAGCATGTCCCGCCGCCTGCCACACGTGGCCGTCAGGCGGCGTTGCGGGCGCTGGTCTTCGACTCGGTCTTCGACATCTTTCGCGGCGTTGTGCTCTACGTCCGCGTGGTCGATGGTGTGCTGCGCCCCGGTGAGAGCGTTACCCTGATGAGCAACGGTATCACCACTCAGGTGCGCGAGGTTGGCATCTTCAGCCCGGAGCAGAATCCGGTAGAGGCGCTGGAGCCGGGACAGGTCGGCTACCTCGTGGGCACCATTAAAGATCCGGCCGACGTCGTCAGCGGCGACACCATCACCACGACCCGCGACAGCGCCACCGAGCCTCTGCCGGGCTTTAAAGAGGTGCGCCCGATGGTCTTCTGCGGTATCTATCCCGTCGGCTCGGAGGATTTTGAGAAGGTGCGTCAGGGGCTGGAGAAGCTGCACCTCAACGACGCCGCCTTCACCTTCCATCCCGAAAGTTCGGTGGCCCTCGGCTTCGGCTTCCGCTGCGGTTTCCTCGGCCTGCTCCACATGGATATCGTGCAGGAGCGGCTGCGGCGCGAGTTTGATCTCGATATCATCAACACCCACCCTTCGGTCATCTACCGCGTACGCCTCAACGACGGTTCACTGCTCAATATCGACAATCCGGTGCAACTCCCCGACATGACGCACATCGACGTCATTGAGGAGCCGATCATCCGCGCCACCATCATCTGCCCCGGTGACAATATCGGCGACATCATCCGCCTCGTCACTGAGCGGCGCGGCGAGCTGCAGGAGACCGAGAGTGTCGATGCGCAGCGCGTCATGCTCACCTGCATGTTGCCGCTCAATGAGATTCTGATCGATTTCCACGACATGCTCAAGAGCATCAGTCGCGGCTACGCCTCGATGGACTATGAGCCGACCGGCTACCAGACCAGCGACATCGTCAAGCTCGACGTGCTGCTCAACGGCGAGGTGGTTGACGCCTTCTCCTCGCTCGTGCATCGCGACAAGGCGGTGGCGCGTGGACGCCAGATCGTTAAATCGCTGGCCGAAGAGATTCCGCCCCACATGTTCAAAGTGCCGGTGCAGGCGGCCATCGGGCGCAATATCGTGGCTCGCGAAGATGTGCGCTCCTACCGCAAGGATGTGCTGGCCAAGCTCTACGGCGGCGACGTGACGCGCAAACAGAAGGTTCTCAAACGCCAGAAAGAGGGCAAGAAGCGCATGAAGGAGTTCGGCCAGGTCAACGTACCGCAGTCGGCCTTTATCGCGGTACTCAAGAGCAGCAGCGGAGATTAAGTCCCGATATGGATTTCAAGGCATACAGGCAGTTGCGCAAGGCACGGAAGCAGCTCAAAGAGCTGCGCAGCCATGCCCGTACCATCTATCACATGCGACGCGATGTGGTGGCTCCCGAGCAGGCCGGGCGTCTGCACCAGGCGCTGCAAGAGGCGCGCCGCCAACTGCGCGGCGAGGCCGCCGGGGTCGCGGCGGCAGCGGCCGCGCTCGAGGCGGAGCTGGGCAACTGGGCTCGCTTGCACCGCAACGGCTGGGCCGAAAACTTTGAGGTGCTGCTGGTAGCGCTCGGTGTGGCGATGGCCTTCCGCTGCTACTTCTTCCAGCCCTTCAAGATACCGACCGGCTCGATGCAGCCGACCCTCTACGGCATCCACTCCGAAGAGTGTGCCGCTCCCACCGCACTGGACCGGCATCCTTTCAAGGCGCTAAAATGGCTGATTACCGGCTCCTGGTATCGCGAGGTACGGGTCACGGCCGGGGGGCAGGTGCAGGTGGTGCCCTTTGACGACCGTAAACCGGGCTACACGGCGCTGCAGGTCTCCGGCAGGCGCTACTACGTTCCGTCGGACGCCGTCGTCGTGCGCCGCAATGTGTTGAACGTCGACTCTCAGGGACGCGTGGCCGCCGGTGCGCTCCTCTGGTCGGGCCTGGTGCATGCCGGCGACCACCTCTTCGTCAATCGCATCCTCTGGAACTTCCGCCGTCCGCAGCGAGGGGAGGTGATGGTCTTTGTCACCAGCGACATCCCCGGCCTGCCGCCCGGCACCCACTACATCAAACGCATGGCCGGCCTGCCGCACGAGACGATCGCCATCCGCGATCCCGAGTTGCTTATCAACGGCGAGCCCGTCACCGAACCCTACACCATCGGGCGCGTGGTACGGCGCGAGAAGTTGGCCGACTGGGCGCCGGCCTACGCCGGTTACCAGACGATCGGCGCTGTAGGCAGCGGGGTTGACTACGAACCGGCCTTGCGTACGGCCACCGACTCTGTGGCGCTCGGTGAAAATGAGTACTATGCCCTCGGCGACAACACCGGCAACAGCAAAGACAGCCGCTACTGGGGGCCGGTGCCGGAGCGCAATCTGCTAGGTCCGGCGGCCATCGTCTACTGGCCCTTTACCTCACCGCGCCTCGGCCTGATTCATTAGCAGACATTACCAGCCAGGCGAGGCTGGTAATGTTGCCGCAGCTTTGCGCCGCCAAACTCAGGCGCGCCAGAGAGCAGTCGGATAGTCGCCTGCTGCAATCAGGCTGCTGATCGCCGACTCGGTCGCCGCCCGATCCTCACGGTAGGTAACGCCGAACCAGCGTCCTGCCGTCGGCAGCACCTGCACAGTGGCGTCGCCGGCATTGATCAACTCGTCGACCAGACTTGAGAGATACCACTCGGCCTTGAGGTTGTCGCTGTTGGCGCTGAGCCAGGTAGCGAAGCGCTCTTCAATCAGGTTAAAGAGCTGCGGCGTAAAACCCCAGATATTCATCGAGACCACCACCTCCGGCGGCAGTGTGACCACGCTCCCATCCGGCAGCAGGCTCTCGATCCCCGCCTGGCCGGCGGCGATCTTGGTATGCTCTTCGAGCGACTGCAAGAGCCCTTCAGGCGAGATGCGGCAGATACCACGCGCTACGGTTCCGTTCTCCGAGAGAGTCTGATCGAGACGGAAGCCGGCCATGGCAAAGCGTGCCGCTGCTCCCGGCGCTGCTGCTGCGCCGAGGAAGTCGGCCAGACGGCGATAGGAGTCGTAGCCGTAGAAGTCGTCGGCATTGATCACCACAAAGGGCTCCCTGATGGCCTCACGCGCCGTGCGCACAGCATGTGCTGTACCCCACGGTTTGCTGCGTTCTGCAGGCAAGGCGTGCCCTGCCGGCAGGTCGGAGAGCTCCTGGTAGACGTAATCGACAGCGATATGCGGCCCGAAGCTGGCAGCTACCCGCTCCTTGAAGGCCGCCTCAAAATCGCGGCGGATCACGAAGACGACCCGGCCGAAGCCGGAGCGGAGCGCATCGAAGACGGCGTAGTCGAGCAGAGTCTCACCGGCAGGACCTACGGGGTCGATCTGCTTCAATCCGCCGTAGCGGCTGCCCATACCGGCAGCAAGGACTAAAAGTGTTGGTTTCATGTACTAAGTAAACCATATTCAGGCGGCAAAGGCAATCATAACGTATTGCCCTGACTTGCCATTGGATCAAACAACTGCTATTCTTGGTAATAACTAACGGCAAATGGCGCCCCGCTGTTGGTGGCGCTGCCACACCAGAGGATTAGAGACCATGTCAGAAAGCGTATCTACCAAGATTGATGGCCCTGCCAAGGGCGTCAAGGGCAAGAAACTCCGTGTCGCTATTATCGGCTGCGGCGGTATCGCACAAACTCACCTGAAGGCCTTCCGGGAGATACCTGAAGTGGAGATTGTGGCGGGTGTCGATATCAAGCGCGATCGCCTCGATATCATGCGCGATACCTGGGGGCTGCCCGAGGAGGCGCTCTTTACCGACTGGAAGGAGATGCTGCGCAAGATCAAGCCTGATGCGGTCGACGTCTGCACCCCCAACGGGGTCCACTGCGCTCCGGTAGTCGATGCCTGCAAGGCGGGCTGCCATGCCTTTGTCGAGAAGCCGATGGCGATGACCCCGGCTGAGTGCGAGCAGATGATCGCCGCCGCCAAGAAGTCCAACGTCAAGCTCTCCGTCGGTTTCCAGTGGCGTTATCATCCCAAGACCACCGCGCTGATCAATGCCCGCAACAAGGGGCAGTTTGGCAACATCATGGCCGTCAAGTGTCAGGCGCTGCGGCGTCGCGGCATCCCCAACTGGGGCGTCTTCGGCCAGAAGGAGCTGCAGGGCGGCGGACCGATGATCGATATCGGGGTTCATATTCTCGAATGTGCCTACGCCTTCATGGGCTCACCGCGTCCGGTCGCTGCCAGTGGCAACACCTGGACCTATATGGGCAACAAGGCCTCCAAGACGCGCAACGCCTGGCCCGGCTGGGATCATAAAACCTACACGGTAGAAGACCTGGCAGTCGGGCAGATCCGTTTTGAGAACGGTGCCATCCTGCAGATCGAGTCGTCCTTCATCGCCCATATCGAGAAGAACGATGTCTTCAACTTCACCGCCATGGGTGAAAAGGCCGGCTGCTCGTGGGACACCACCGAGATCTTCACCGACATGAACGACTTGATGGTGAACGCCACGCCGACCTTCGTCGGTGATGGCAGTTGGCTGGTGCTCTTCAAGGCAAAGCTGCAGAATTGGGTTGATGGCTGCCGCAAGGGCACCAAGCTTGTAGCCTCTGGCGAAGATGGTCTGGCGGTGCAGAAGATGCTCGATGGCATCTATCGCTCGGCCGAGGCCGGCAAAGAGGTCACTATCAGTTAACCGTCCGCAAGCGGATAAGCAATGATGCGGGGGGATAGCTACCCCCCCGCATCGCACTTTTTTATCAACATGAAACAGTTACTGACAGGTTTTATCGTTATGTCGTCACTACTCTCTGCCACGGCAGCTGAACTTTGGATCGGGCGTGGCAGTGCATCCATTACACCGGAGCAACCGGTGTCGTTGGCCGGACAGTTCTACCGCCGCGTCGCCACCAAGGTGGCTGCACCCTGCACGGCCAATGTGATCCGGCTTGAGTCGCGTGAAGGTGGAGAGATTGTTGAGCAGGCCACGATTATCTCGGTCGATATCGTCTCGCTTACTGCAGCGGCGTAGCAGGGGTTGCGTGAACATATCACAGCACACTGTCCCGAGATCGATACGGGCAAGCTCTTCATGGCGGCTACAGCGCCATCCCCCAATCGACCGCTGTCGGTCCTGAAGGCGGTCAGGAGCTGGTCGAGAAGACCATCGAAGTGATCACAGAGCTGTTCACGGAGAAGTAGCATAATAGAGTGGTGTAGCATGAAGGGCGAAATGGAGCACTATGCAGGCCTGGAGCAGGCGCTGCATGACTATACGGCAGGCAAGTTGCCGGTGGATCGGTTTAAACCGCTGACGGCAGCACACGGCATCTACCAGCAGCGTGACGACGACGCCTTTATGGTACGGCTGCGGCTCACCGGCGGCCGGCTGTTGCTGGCAGAGATGGTGGAGCTGGCGACGCTGATCGAGCGTAGCTACGGACGAGCCTATCTGACAACGCGTCAGGATATCCAGATACACGATCTCGATGTCGATGATGTGATGCCGCTGATCCGTGCCTGCAGCGCCATGGGGCGTCCTTTCAAGGGTGGCGGCGGCAACACCTATCGCAACCTGCTGGTAGAGAGCCATAGCGGCCTGGTGGCCGACTCATCTTTTGACGTTGAACCCTATGCGCTGGCGGTCCACCGGGCTGTCATGGCAGAGCCGCGCGCCTTTGAGTTGCCACGCAAGATCAAGGCGGGCTTCTACGCCACCGAGCGTGAGTTGCGGCGCGCCTCGGTGCAGGACCTGGGCTTTGTAGCGCAGGTGCGTGATGGCAAACGGGGTTTCAGGGTCTACTCCGGCGGGGGCATGGGAAGTGAGACGTTGGCGGGCATGGTGCTGTGCGACTTCCTGCCAGCGGAGTATGCGGTGGCGCTGGTCTTGCGCGGCGTGGCCATACTGCATGAGCATGGCGATCGCCAGAACAAGAGCAAGGCGCGTCTGCGCTTTGTGCGGCAGCGGCTGGGAGATGAGGCCTTCAGGGAGCTCTTCAGAATCGGACAGTGGTCGCCTGCCGACGCTGCAGCCGGACTCTCCGATGGAGAGCTTGCCGCCGTGGTTGCAATACCTGAGGCGGTGAAGCTGGCCGGGATGGAGAGCGGCACGATGGGCGACCTCGAGATCGACGAGGCGCTCTACCAGCGCTGGCTGGCGCTGGCGACCGAGCCGAATGCGGCCGACCCCGAGGTCTGCAGTGTGCGGGTCTTTGTGAAGCATGGCCGCCTGAGCCCGGCGGAGATGCGGCAACTGGTTTCGATCATTGCCGCAACGGGCTGTTATGAGGTGCGCCTCCTGCCGACCCGCCAGTTGCTGGTTCCCTTTGTCAAGAGGCGCAATCTCCCCTGGCTCTATCAGCGCCTGCGGGATGATGTGCCGCAACTCGATGCCACCTTGACCTCATTCAAGGGACATCTGGTGAGTTGTGTCGGAGCCAAGGTCTGCCGTATCGGGATGGCCGATGCGCCGGCGATCGCCGAGAGTGTGGCCGGGGCGCTGGATGAGCTGTTGGCCGAGGGAGTGACGGGGGCAGAGATCAAGGCGCTGCTGGCGGAGGTGCGGGTGTCGGGCTGTCCCAATGCCTGCGCGGCGACACCAATCGGCGCCTTGGGGGTAGGGTCGCAGTTGCGCCGTATCGAAGGCGAGTTGTGCGAGGTGGCACGCCCCTGGCTCGGAGCGGCCGTGGCGGGGAGTGAGATCAGGATTTCAGAACCCCATGGCGAGTTTGTGGCAGTGGCAGAGTTGCCGGAGCTGATGCTGGAGCTGGCACGCAACTGGTTGCAGGCGAGGCGTTCGCAGCCGGAGAGCGCTGGCTAACGGTCGCAGCGCTGCTATTTGAAGTCGCGCAGGTGGCCGAGCAGTGAGAGGAGGCCACGACTGTAGAATTTGATATCTTCCAGCGGATGGCGCGTGTTGAGCAGGCGGTTCCAGAGGGCACGGGGGTGGAAGAAGGCGCGGTAGATACGGCGGATGGCAGCCCGGATGGTGGCGTCGCCGACCTGCGTTCGCATCACGGCCTGGCGCATGTCGAAGGCGTCCCAGTCGCTGGTGAGGAGCCAGCCCTCTTTTTCGCACTGGCGGAAGAGTGGTGTGCCGGGGTAGGGGATTGCAAGCGTTACCTGCAGCGTATAGGCCCAACCGCGTATCAGGAGGTTGCGCGCCAGAGCAACAGTCTGTGCGATCTCGTCGGCCGTCTCCCACGGGAAGCCGAGCATGACGGTGACGTGGACATCGAGCCCGGCTTCACTGGCCAGACGGGCACCTGCGCTGATCTCGCTGAGTTTAACGGCCTTGGCGACGCGGTCGAGCGTCGCCTGGTTGGCCGATTCGAGACCGAAGAGGATGAAGCGGAAGCCGGCCTGCTTCATCAGTTTGTAGTCGGCGGCGGTGAGGGCACCGAAGCGCATGTTGCAGTCAAAGTAGACTTTTTTATGGTAGCCACGCTCGATCATCAGGCGACAGAAGGTTTCGAGCCAGTCGCCGGTCGGGAAGGAGCCGGTATCGTCCATGATCTCGCGCACACCGTACTTTTCAATCAAGTGGCCCACCTCATCAACGACTGACTCAGCTGTACGGCAGCGGAAGTTTTTGAAGAGGGTGGTCCAGGAGCAGAAGGTACATTTACCATGCCAGCAGTCGCGTCCGGCCATGATATAGGTGCCGGGAGTGCGGCGGTAGTTGCCGTTATGTTGGCTGTAGAGCTGCCACTGCGTCAGGTCGCGATCGATCAGCGGGAGTTGGTTCAGGTCGCTGGTGGTAGTGACGGGTCCGCTGTGGCAGGGTTGGCCGGCGTGGTCGCGATACCAGACGCCGCCGGGCAGCGGGGCCGCGCTGGCCAGGTGGCGCAGGAGTGCGCAGAGCATGAAGTCGTAGTCGCCGCCGGTGAGGAGATAGTCGGCGTCGCAGTTGGCCAGGCTCTCGGCCGGCAGCGCGGTAATGTGGTCGCCCACCAAGACGATCTTCAGCTCCGGCATAGCCTGGCGCAGACGCTTGACCCACTCCCAGGTAGCCTTGACCACCGGCGTTTTGGTTTCGAGCATGATCAGGTCGGGTGCCGCCTGCTGCAACTTGTCGAGAAAGGTGGCGGCGCTCCAGCGTGAGGCGATGCCGTCGAGCCAGAAGACCTGATGGCCCTCGGCCTGTGCCATGGTGGCGGCAGAGGCCGGGACGACAGGGTAGATAAAGGTGGGGCGGTTGAACCACTGAAACTGGCGGTTTTGTGAGAGCAGGGGGACGCCCTTGGGGGAGTCGAGCGGCGGGTAGGCGATGGCAACTTTCATGGCAGCGGGGTAGGGGGCTGAGCGGCTCGCAGCGCAAAGGGGGCGTAGCGGGGAGCGAGTTTGGCGACGGCAGCGACGGCCGCGGCCGCACCGGGGATGGTGCGATCACGCATCAGGATACGTCCGTCGCAGATCACGGTTGTGACAACTGATGGGTCGGCGGCGTAGACGAGGTTGGAGATCAGGTGGTAGCACGGCACCATGGCCGGGTGGGAGAGGTCGATCAGGAGGGCATCGGCCAGGCGTCCGACGGCAATTTCACCGGCATCGATACCGAAGGCGAGGGCCGCCCGGCGGGTGGCGGCATGCCAGATGGCTGCAGCGGGAGCGGCAGCGGGGTCGCCAGTGACGCTTTTGGCGAGTAGGGCGGCGGCTTTGAGCTCGTCGAACATCGAGAGGCTGTTGTTGGAGGCGGTGCCGTCGGTGCCGATCGTGACAGCGCAACCGCCGCAGGTCGCCACCCGCTGGAAATCGAAGCTGCCGGAGCCGAGTTTGGCATTGGAGACCGGCATGTGGGAGATGGTGGCGCCGCGCTCGCGGATCAGGGTGATATCCGCTGCCGTGAGGTGTATGGCATGGCCCAGAATGGTGCGGGGGGTGAGGAGGCCGCAGGCGTCGAGCCAGGCGATGGGAGTCATGCCATGTTCGCGTTGGCACTGCTCCACTTCGGTAGTGGTTTCGGCGGCGTGGATATGGATCAGCTCGCCACTGGCGCGGGCGGCGGCTGCGATACGCTTGAGCGTGATGCCGCTGACGGTGTAGATGGCGTGCGGCGCGTAGGCAAGCTGGATACGCCGAGAGAGCGTGGGGGCGACAGCCTCCAGCGCGTCGGAGTGGCGTTGACAGATGGGGTGTACTTGCCCGGGGCTCTCTTCGATCAGGAAGCGGCCGATGGCGGCGCGCAGACCCATTTCGTCGGCGACACGGGCCACGGTGGCCGACTCCCAGTACATATCGTTGAAGAAGACGGTGCCGCTGCGGATCATCTCGATCATGGCGAGGCGGGCACCGGCGGCCACATCGTCAGGCGCAAGTTGCCGTTCGGCAGGCCAGACGTGGTTTTCGAGCCAGGGAAAGAGGGGAATGTCGTCGGCAAAACCACGCAGCAGCGTCATGGCGGCGTGGCAGTGGCTGTTGTAGAAGGGGGGGACGATGGCGTGGCCGGCAGCCTCGATCACTTCGTCGGCAGCCGTGGTTATCTGCGGCTCAATACGACTGAAGCGGTTGCCTTCGATCAGGACATCGACCGTGGCATCAGCAAGCAGGACCTGGCGCAGCAGGAGACGCTTCACCGGAGCAGCCTTGTCAGGAGCGGATCTGGCCACTGCCCCTGATCACATATTTGTAGGTGGTAAGCTCCTCCAGCCCCATGGGGCCGCGGGCGTGGAGCTTGTCGGTGCTGATGCCCATCTCGGCGCCCATGCCGAACTCGCCGCCGTCGGTAAATCGAGTCGAGGCGTTGACGTAGACGGTGGCGGAGTCGACCTCGCGGATAAAGGTGCGGGCGGCCGCATCATCGCGGGTGATAATGGCATCGGAGTGTTGCGAACCGAAGGTGGCGATATGGTCGATGGCCGTCTCGATATCAGGCACGATACGCAGCGCCATGATGAGATCGAGATACTCGGCGCCCCAGTCGCCTTCTGTGGCGGTCTGGAAGGAGGGTTCAATCGCACGGGCGGCTTCGTCGGCCCGCACCGCGACATTGCGGCGGTGAGCCATCCCCGCCAGTTGCGGCAGGAAGGCGGGGGCGCAGTTGGCGTTTACGAGCAGCGTCTCAACGGCGTTGCAGACCCCGGGGCGCTGGCACTTGGCATTCTCCACGATGCGCAGCGCCATCTCGAGATCGGCCGACTCGTCGACGTAGATGTGGCAGACGCCGGTATAGTGTTTGATCACCGGCACATGGGCCTGTTCCACCACGGCCCGGATGAGCGATTCGCCGCCACGGGGGATGACGAGGTTGACGCGGTCATCCATCTGCACCAGTTCACGCACGGCCGCATGGTCGGTAGTGGCGACGAACTGGACGGCGTTGGGCGGCAAACCGGCTTCGGCGCCGCCGAGCGCCAGCGCTTCGGCCAGCGCCTGGTTGGAGTTGAAGGCTTCGTGCCCACCGCGCAGGATGACGGCGTTGCCGGTCTTGATACAGAGGGCGGCGGCGTCGGCGGTGACGTTGGGGCGCGACTCGTAGATGATCACAATGACGCCGATCGGAACTCTGATCTTGTTGATCAACAGGCCGTTGGGGCGGCGGTGGCGGCCGATCGAGCGCCCGACCGGATCGGGCAGGTCGGCCACGTCACAGAGCCCCTTGATCACGTCGTCGATGCGTTTGTCGGTGAGGGCGAGGCGATCGAGCATGGCACCGGAGAGGCCGGCATCGCGTGCGGCGATCAGGTCTAGCTCATTGGCTGCGCGAATCGGGTCGCGTCGAGCATCTATAACGGCCGCCATAGCGCGCAGGGCGCTGTTTTTGCGGCGTGTACTGACGGTTGCCAGGCGGCGCGAAGCTTCGAGGGCGTTGTCGCCCAGGAGGCGCATCGCTTCGTGCAGGTTCATGGTGCTCTCCTTAAGTTGGTGAACTCAGTATCAGGGTGCCAACGTCCTTGCCGGCCACAATGTCGGTGAGGGTGCCGGCCTTGCGGCCATTGCCGATTACTACATAGCAGCCGGCCCTGGTCGCGATCTGGGCGGAGCGGAGTTTTGAATCCATGCCGCCCTTTGAGAGTGGGTTGTCTTCCGGATTGACCAGCTTGTAGATGTCGGGTCCGATGGTCTCAATACAGGGGAGACGCTTGCGGCTCTTGGAGGTGATCTGCAAGACGCCATCGACCGTCGAGAGGATGACCAGGAGGTCGGCCCGGATCAGCTTCGAGACGAGAGCGGCGAGGTGGTCGTTGTCACCGAAGGTGATGCCGGCCTTGAGCTCGTCATCGGCCACGACGTCGTTTTCATTGATAATCGGGATGACGTCGGCGCGCAGCAGGTGTTCGAAAGTGCGCTTGGCGTTGGTGTTGCGCACGCGGTGTTTAAAGTCGTCATGCGTCAGCAACACCTGTCCCACACGCAGCTTGTATTTGAGGAAGAGGGTGGAGTAGTAGGCCATCAGGCGGGCCTGCCCCACGGCGGCGCACATCTGCAGGTCGGCTACGACAGCGGGCCGCTCTTTCATGCCGAGGATGGCCATGCCGGCGCCGACGGCACCGGATGAGACCACCGCCACCTCCATGCCGCCACGCTTGAGGGCAGCCACCTGTTCGACCAGACGATGGAGTTGGCGCAAGTCGGGGCGGCCACTCTTCTGGGCGATAACGCGTGTGCCGATTTTGACGACCACGCGCCGTGATTCGGCGAGAAACTGCCGGTATTTCAAATTATTGGTCATGGTGTGGCATCGGCGGCGGGGGCCGCCGCTTTGGGTTTCGGTTTTGTCTGTTCGAGCAGTTGGTTGCGTTGCCGGAGCAGGCCCTGACGCTGACTGTCGAGCCGGCGCAGCTCCTCCCGGTCGGCCTTCGCCTTGGCGGCCTCGTCACGGAAGGCAGGCAGTTCGGCGAACTGCTGCTTCAGGCTCTCTTCGGCCTCCAGCAACTCATTTTGCAGTCGCTTGATCGTGGCACGGGTGGTCTTCATCGCCGGGGTGTCGTGCCGTTCACTGGCTAGTTCACGCGCCCAGCGTTCGTTGCGCTCGCGGGCAGCGTGTTGCAGCTCGATCTGGGCTACTGCCACCCTGTTGATCTCTTGCGAGAGCTCTTCGTAGGTTGCTCCCTGGAGTGCGCCGCCCAGCAGCAGGGCGGCGGCACCTGCCAGGTGAAGGTGCCGCCTGATAGTCATGGCTACTTTCCTTTACTTGCAGTGGTGCTCTTCTTGGCCGCCACCCGGCGTGGTGCCGGCGCTTTGGCCTTGGCAGCCGGTTTCGCCTTGGCCTCCGGTTTGGCGGCGGCGGCCTGGCGCAGGGCGGCCTGTGCAGCAGCCAGGCGGGCGATCGGCACCCGGAAGGGGCTGCAGGAGACGTAGTCGAGGCCCAGGTCGTAGCAGAAGGCGACACTCTTGGGATCGCCGCCATGCTCGCCGCAGACGCCGAGTTTGATATCGGCCTTGACGCTGCGTCCGTTGGTGACGGCCAACTGCATCAGACGTCCGATACCGTCGAAGTCGATCACGGTAAAGGGATCGTAGTCGTAGAAGCCGCGGGCGACATAGTTGCCCAGGAAACGGCTGGCATCGTCACGCGAGAAGCCGCAGCCCATCTGCGTCAAGTCGTTGGTGCCGAAGGAGAAGAAGTCGGCCTCGGCGGCAATGGCATCGGCCGTCAGACAGGCGCGCGGTACCTCGATCATCGTACCGATCGGGATAGCGAGCTTTACCTTCTTCTCGCGTTCAACGGCGGCGATGGTGGCCTCGATAACGGCCTTTTGCGCCTGCAACTCCTTGACGGTGCCGACGAGCGGTACCATGATCTCGGGCTTGGCCTGCTTGACCTTAACGGCGGCCTCACAGATGGCGCGCACCTGCATCTCGGTGACCTCCGGATAGCTGATGCCGAGACGGCAACCGCGGTGTCCCAGCATCGGGTTGGTCTCGTGGAGACCATCGACCAGACGGCGCACCTCGGCGGGTTTCAGATCCATCGTCTTGGCCATGGCCTCCTGACCCGCCTTGTCCTGCGGCAGGAACTCATGCAGGGGGGGGTCGAGCAGCCGGATGGTGCAGGGGCGTCCTTTAAGCGCCTTGAAGATGCCGACAAAGTCGTTGCGCTGCAGCGGCAGCAGGTCGCGCAGCGCCTGATTGTACTGTTTGAGTGGGGAGGCCAACTCTGCCTCCAGCCGCCTCTTCTCCGATGCGTCGCTGGCCTCGGCTATCTGCTGGCGCAACAGCTTGACGGTCTCGGCCACGAGGATCATGCGGCGTACCGGGACGATGCGATCACCTTCAAAGAACATATGTTCGGTGCGGCAGAGTCCGATACCGATCGCACCGAAGGAGATGGCCTGTGCGGCATCCTGCGGCGTATCGGCGTTGGCACGCACACCCATGGTGCCGTACTTGCCGGCCAGCGTCATGATCTGGGCGAAGGGACCGGTGAGCTTGGGCTCCTCGGTCTTGATCTGCCCCAGATAGACGGCGCCGGTGGAGCCGTTGAGCGAAATCCAGTCGCCTTCGCGTATGGTCATGGTGCCCACCTTCATCGAGCGGCTCTTGTAGTTGATCTCGATCTCGCCGGCACCGGCGACGCAGCAGGTGCCCATGCCGCGGGCTACGACGGCCGCATGGGAAGTCATGCCGCCACGGGTGGTAAGGATGCCCTGCGCCACATGCATGCCGCCGATATCCTCGGGGCTCGTCTCGATGCGGCAGAGGATCACCTTCTCGCCGCGTGCAGCCCAGGCTTCGGCATCCGCAGCGCTGAAGACGCAGCGACCGGCAGCAGCGCCGGGCGAGGCTTGCAGTCCGATGGCGAGCTGTTTGGCTGCAGCCTCGGCGCTCTTGACAAAGACGGGATGGAGGAGCTGGTCGAGTGCGGCAGGGTCGATACGCAGGAGCGCGGTGGTCTCGTCGATCATCCCCTCCTTGACCAGGTCGGTGGCGATTTTGACGGCGGCAGCGGCGGTACGCTTGCCGTTGCGCGTCTGGAGGATATAGAGGCGGCCCTCTTCGATTGTAAATTCGAGATCCTGCATGTCACGATAGCGCTGCTCCAGCGTGAGGCGTACCTCGTCGAGTTCTTTGAAGATATCCGGCATCAGCTCTTCAAGCGAGGGGTAGTTTTTGCGACGTTCGCTCTCGCCGACGCCCTGCAGTTTGGCCCAGGCACGTGAGCCGGCCCGTGTGAGCTGCTGCGGTGTGCGGATACCGGCAACGACATCTTCACCCTGAGCGTTGATCAGATATTCACCGTAGAAGTAGCGGTTCTCGCCGGTGGAGGGGTCACGGGTGAAGGCGACGCCGGTGCCGGAGTTGTTGCCGGAGTTGCCAAAGACCATCGCCTGGACGTTGACGGCTGTCCCCTGCAGGCCGATGATATCGTTAAGTTGGCGATATTTGATGGCGCGCGGGTTGTTCCACGAACGGAAGACGGCGTTGATGCCGAGCCAGAGCTGCTCGTTGGCGTCGGTGGGGAAGGCTTTGCCGGTGACTTTGCGCACCATTTTGGTGTAGCGGCTGACGACCTCCTGCAGCGCCGTCTCGTCGAGATCTGCATCGAGGAGAATGCGACGCGCCTTTTTGACCGCCTCCAGTTCGGCTTCAAAGGCGTCGTGTTCAACTCCCATCACGACGCTGCCGAACATCTGCATGAAGCGGCGGTAGGAGTCGAGAACGAAGCAGGGATTGCCGGTACGGGCGATCAGCGACTTGACCGTTTCGGGGTTGAGCCCGAGGTTGAGGACAGTATCCATCATGCCGGGCATTGAGGCGGCGGCACCGGAGCGAACCGAGACGAGCAGGGGATTGTCACCGCAACCGAAGCGCTTGCCGCTGGCCTGCTCCAGCTTCTTCATGGCATCGGCCAACTCTCTTTTGAGTACCTGTTGCAGCTTTTCAGCGCCGATCTCGTAGTATCTGGCACACGCTTCGGTGGTAATGGTGAATCCGGGTGGTACCGGCAGGCCAATCGAGGCCATATCGGCGAGGTTGGCGCCTTTGCCACCCAGCGTAGCCCGCATTGTGCCGTTTCCTTCAGTTGCACCGTTCCCAAAGAAGTAGATGTATTTAGCCATGGTTGTCCATCACTATGCCGCCCCAAAACGCACGCTCAGTTGCAGCGGCCGCCGTGTCTGAACATGTGCCCGATCAGTCGGGACAAAAACGATATCCCATTATCTTAGCCACATGCAGGAAGAAAGTCAATTTCCACTTGCGTTTTGCAAAGCAACCGTAGTCGGTCAGCAACAGGGGGGGGGGAGGCAATTGTGAGCGATGGGAGAACAAGAGCATTTTTAACCGCTCGCTGCTCACTCATTTTTATTCGCCTCGCTCGTTGTCTTGCACTGACGCGGATCGCGACAAAGCGCATATAGGGGGCAGGAGGGCCTCTTGCGGCGCAACATGCAGCTTGTAAAAAAGAGTGGCTGCCTGCGCTGTTTGCCAGAGATTGGTGGAGGTAAGGAGGGTCGAACTCCTGGCCTCTTGAATGCCATTCAAGCGCTCTACCAACTGAGCTATACCCCCAAACTCTGGTGTCGACAGTGGGTCGAAAGAAGCCGCAGATTAGCAATTTGGAGCGGGGTTGTCAATGCTCATTTTTACAACCGTGGGTAAGCGGGTGGGAGTTTAAGGTTGGTATTCTCTATGGCAATGGTGTATGATGAAGCACATTTTATCTCAGGATTACCATGAGCAAGCTAACCCAACGTCACGTCTTTACCTCTGAGTCGGTCTCAGAGGGGCATCCCGACAAGGTATGTGACCAGATTTCCGACGCAATTCTCGATGCCTGCCTGGCGCTCGACCCCGAGGCGCATGTTGCGTGTGAGACACTGGTGACCTCCAATCTCGCCGTCAATGCCGGCGAGTTGCGTCTCAAAGAAAATGGTGCCGCCAAAATCAACTTTGAGCAGATTGCGCGCCGGGTGGTGCAGGAGATCGGTTACGTCAAGCCGAACCTCGGTTTCTCGTTTGATACCTTTAACTATATCTGCGGTCTCCATGCGCAGTCGCCCGATATTGCCCAGGGGGTAACGCGTGAGCGGCCGGAGGAGCAGGGGGCCGGTGATCAGGGGATGATGTTTGGCTATGCGAGCGATGCCACCACCGAGCTGATGCCGGCACCGATCATGTTGTCGCATCAGTTGTTGCGGGAGTTGTCGCAGGCACGCCGCGAGGGAGTCATCGCCTATCTGGAGCCCGACTCCAAGGCGCAGGTTTCGGTGCTGCACGATCAAGGGCGGCCCCGGGAGATTACGACCGTCGTGATCTCGCACCAGACGCAGGATGTCTCGCTGGCACGTATCAGACGCGACCTTAAAGCCTTTGCCAGCGAGGTGCTGGCACCGAGTGGTCTGCTGACCTCCAAAACCAAGTGGTTTATCAATCCCACCGGACGCTTTGTCGTAGGCGGGCCGCAGGGCGACTCCGGGATTACCGGGCGCAAGGTGATCGTCGATACCTATGGCGGCGTCGGTGCGCACGGCGGTGGTGCCTTCTCGGGCAAGGATCCCTCCAAGGTCGACCGCTCGGCAGCCTACTACGCCCGCTATGCCGCCAAAAATATCGTCGCAGCCGGACTGGCCTCCAAGTGCGAGATTCAGGTGGCCTATGCTATCGGGGTTGCCAGACCGATGAGCATCAACGTGGCGACCTTCGGCACGGCCAAAGTGGATGAGGCCAAAATCGCGGCGATACTCGAGTCGGGTGAGGTTTTTGACTTTACGCCGGCGGCAATTATCAGAGAGTTGGGGCTCAGGCGTCCCAAGGGATGGAGCTATCGCGAGACTGCCACCTACGGCCACTTCGGCCGGCCACAGTTTCCCTGGGAGAAGAGCGACCGGGTCAAGGCGTTGCGCAGTGCGGCCGGTCTGAAGTAGGGTGAGATAAGGAGCCAGTGACTGTGAAACACGACTATCGGATCAAGGATATCGGATTGGCCGACTGGGGCCGCCGGGCAATTGAAATCGCCGAGAAGGAGATGCCGGGACTGATGGCAACGCGTGCCAAATACGGCCCTGCCAAACCGCTGGCCGGAGCGCGCATCACCGGTTCGCTCCACATGACCGTCGAGACGGCCGTCCTGATCGAGACGCTGGTGGCACTGGGAGCCGATGTGCGTTGGGCAAGCTGCAATATCTTTTCGACGCAGGATCATGCCGCGGCTGCGATCGCGGCTGCCGGAGTGCCCGTCTTTGCCTGGAAGGGGGAGACGCTGGAGGAGTATTGGTGGTGTACCAAGCAGGCGCTGACCTGGCCTGACGGTTCCGGGCCGCACCTGGTGGTCGACGATGGTGGTGATGCCACCCTGCTGCTGCACCGTGGCCATGAGGCCACTGCCAGGCGGCAACTGCTCGATGAGGCGGTCGATTCAGAAGAGTTGCAGATCGTCAACAACCTGATCCGTGATGTGCTGCAACAGACGCCCGACTGGTTCACCAGAGTGGTGGCCGACTGGCGCGGCGTCTCGGAAGAGACAACCACCGGTGTCCACCGCCTCTACCAGCTTCACGCCGAGGGACGTCTACTGGTGCCGGCGATCAACGTCAACGACTCGGTCACCAAGTCGAAGTTCGACAACATCTACGGCTGTCGTGAATCGCTGGTCGATGGTATCAAACGGGCGATGGATGTGATGGTGGCCGGCAAGACCGCCTTTGTCTGCGGCTTTGGCGATGTCGGCAAGGGCAGCGCCGAAGCCTTGATGGCGCACCGTGCCCAAGTATGGGTCTCTGAAGTCGACCCGATCTGCGCCCTGCAGGCCTGCATGGCAGGCTTCAAGGTGACGACGATCGAGGAGGCGCTACCGCACGCTTTGATCTTCGTAACGGCGACCGGCAATCGCGACGTGATCACGGCCGAACATATGAGCCGGATGCGTGATCAGGCAATCGTCTGCAATATCGGCCACTTCGATCACGAGATACAGGTGGCGCAGCTCAAGGCGTGGCCCGGTGTCGAGCGTATCAACATTAAACCGCAGGTCGATAAATACCTCTTCCCCGATGGCCACTGTATCTACCTGCTGGCCGAAGGGCGACTGGTCAACCTCGGCTGCGCTACCGGCCATCCCAGCTTTGTGATGAGCAGTTCCTTTACCAACCAGACGCTGGCCCAGATTGCGCTCTGGCAGGAGCGGCGTCCGGTGGGGGTAGAGCGCCTCTCCAAAGAGCTGGACGAAGAGGTGGCACGTCTCCACCTGGAGCACCTCGGCGCCAGGCTGACGACCATGAGCCGCGAGCAGGCCGACTATATCGGAGTGGCGCTTGAGGGACCCTACAAGCCGGAGCACTACCGCTATTAAGCATTAAGGATCAGGTCGCACGCCTCCGGCGGCATCCAGTGGGCATCCTTGCCATCCCACTTGACGTTGCAGCCGATCGGGTTGGTGAGCGGCGTCCGCAACGGGCGGCCTGCGAGGTAGTCGGCAAGGGCGTTTTCGAGATCGTTAACCGTAATCTTGCCGGCGTCACGGGGGGAGTCGACGCCACGCCCGGTATAGATGAGTTTGCGGCTCTCATCAAAGAGGTAGAAGTGGGGGGTACGGAGAGCGCCATAGGCACGCGCCACCTCCTGACTCTCGTCGTGGAGGTAGAGCCAGGGGAAGTTGTGCTGCTGCATGCGCGCCACCATCCCGTCGAAGGAGTCTGCAGCATAGGTGTTGGCGCTGTTGGAGTTGATGCCGACGAAGCGGACCCCCTGTGGCGCAAAGCGCCCGGCCGTGCGGCGTGTCACCTCATCAGAGCCTGTAACGTAGGGACAGTGGTTGCAGGTGAAGAAGATGACAACGGCCTTGGCATCGTCAAAATCGCTGAGTTTGTAGCGCCGCCCGTCGGTAGCCGGCAGTTCGAAGGGTGGAGCCGCAGCTCCAAGTTGTAGCGTAAAGTGCATCTTGTCTCCTTTAGTCAAGATGAGTTTGAGAGAAGGTTGCAGGCTCTGCCATGGCAGCCTGCAATCTCAGGCGGTGGCAAGTCTGACTGCCGCGCCGTTGTTGGCGCGGCTCTCGTTGGCCGCCTCGATGATCGCCACCACCTCTATCAGCTCCGCGCCGGTCACGTTGCTGCGGTTGTGGGGCAGATGCTCCATCACAGCCGCCATCAATCCGGCGTAGAAGGGGCGTCCGGTATGGGCGTCGACGTAGGTAACACTCTTTTTGCGGTGTAGCGTTATGCCGAAGCGGCCGTGCGCCTCCCGCAGGCCATGGTAGCTGGCCATGCGCCCATCGTGCCAGACGGCAGTCAGGAGGTCGTGTTGCTCGTTGCGGAGGCAGCGGACCTCGCAACAGCCGGCACCGAGAGCGGCAACGATCATCTCAATCGCATGGCAGCCGTACCAGAAGAGGCCGGGTTGTGTAGGTACCTCGCCCATCGGGCCGTGTGCGTCGCAGCCGACAATATCGTCGCGTCCATGCGCCAGGGCCTGCTCCAGCTCGGCTGCGTAGCGCAGTGAGGAGCCGCTCATCAGGGCGATGCCGGCCTCATCTGCCAGACGCACCATCTCGCGTGCTTCGCCACTGCGCAGGGCGAAGGGTTTGTCGATGAAGGTAGGCCGACGATAGGGGAGGGTGCGTTTAAACTGTTCGAGGTGTACCCGGCCATCGACTGATTCGATGAAGACGATATCGCTGGCCTCTGCCACGGCTTCAGGAGAGTCGAGTATCTCGATGCCATGCTCCTCACGCAGAGCCTTGGTATACTCCGGCAGGCGGTCGATGCTGTTGGGAAAGTCGGGTGAGCCACCGGGCCAGCCGCTGGTTACACGTCCACCCGGGATGTGCCACTCATGTGCCGGATCGTTCAGCAACTTGGTAAAGGCAATGACATGGGAGGTATCGAGCCCGATCAAACCGATCTTCTTCATCTCTGCTTCCATCGGCGTGCGCTGCCCGTCGTTTTGACGTGCCACTGATAACGCCCGCCACAGCAATCAGTATGGCACCTTTGCGGCCGAAAGTCTAACGTTTAACGACAACTACAGCTTCTTGCCTGATTATCCGGTGGGCGAGGGCGGCGATCTGCGGCAGTCCGGCCAGGGTGGCCATTTCCGCCAAGATGGTGGCGGCGGGCAGAATGTGGCGTTGCCACTCTCGCAATCCCAGTGCTGTCAGCCGCCCGTAGGCGCCCAGCGCCTGTGAGAGGCGTTGCACAGCGGCCAGGGGGAAGAGGTTGATGGTCTCCTCTGCCAGTGGCGCCGCCACGAGCGTGGCGTAGTAGTGCAGCAGCTTGTCGCGTCTGTCCGCCGCAAGCGAGACGTAGGGGTCGCAGAGAAGCGCTGCGAGGTCGTAGGCGGCCGCCCCGAGGCGCATGCCTTGAAAGTCGATCAGTGTAACCCGGCCTTGGTTGATCAGGATATTGGTCGACTGCAAGTCTCTGTGGATCACCACCGGCTGGTGAATGGCCACCAGTCGGGCAGCGATGGTGGTATACTCGGCCAGTAGTGCCGGGGTAATGGCGTCGGTGGCGTTGTGGCGTCCGGTGACGATCTGCTTGAGAAAGAAGTCGCGTTCCCAGTCGTAGAGGCGTTGGTCAAAGGGTGGTTGCAGCGCTATGCCGGAGTGCAGCAGCGCCGTTGTGGCGGTGGTGTGGAGCCGTGCCACCTGGTCGAGCGCCTGGCGGTAGAGGTGGTCGGTCGCCTCATGTTGACCGGTCTCCAGATCGTAGAGCGATTGCCGGCCGCCATCGGCGAGGATCAGGGCCCGGGCGGCGCTATCTTCGGCCAGGACGCCGGGAACCGCAAGCCCGACGTCCAGTAGAAGTCTCGCCTGGGCGGCGTAGTGGAAGTTTTCACTGCGTTCGTGACCGTAGCGGATATAGATGGCGCTCTCGTTGCCCCGGACGAGCCGCAGAAAGGTGCGGTCAGAGCCGCGTGGCGGCAGCGGTTCCACCACGGTCTCGTGGAGCGGCCAGTGGAGCCGGTGCAGCAGCGGTGCCAAGAGCGGGTCGGGCCAGCGGAGGGCAGGCAGTCTGAGCGTGTTGTCGGTGCTAATGATAAAGGGGCCGACGGTCGCAGCTTTGCCGCGCTCTGTTCTATTATCTGCCTCCAGTTTAAGGTAGTCGCTGAGTTTGCCGGCATCCTCCCAGTGGGATGGTGGCGGTGTGGTGATGCCCAACACCTGCTCACCGGCCCGAGCTGCGGCTTCGTAGAGGGTAATCAGCGAGAGTGGCTGGTTGGAGTCAGGCGGCAGATGGTCGTAGATACGAGGTGATACAAGCTGGAGACCGCTGAAGGTGGCAGTGGTGTCTGTGCCACTACGACTGCTGCGATAGGTTGTGATGCGGGAGTCGGGAGCGGTCTCAACCGTGCGCGGGCCTTTGTCGGGGATCAGCCAGACGACAGCCAGCGGCGCGTGGTTGCGCCACGGCGTGAGCAGAGTTTCCGGATCGAGTTGCCAGGCGATGTCGGCATTGACGAGCCAGAAGGGCTCGCCGGCGATAAAGTCGCGGAAGGCGTAGAGCGCCCCGGCAGTACCACGCAGCAGCGGCTCCTCCGAGAGGGTGAAGCGGCTGTTGCCGGGCCGGTTGTTCAGATAGTCGCGCAGTTGCGCCGCCTGCCAATGGAGGTTGACACCGAATTCACTTACGCCCCACGTTTCAAGTTGCTGTAGCGTCGACTCAATCAATGGCTGGGCGTTGAAGTTGATCAGCGGTTTTGGTTGGAAGAGTGTGAGCGGGCGCAGGCGCTGGCCCAGGCCGGCGGCCAGCACCAGCGCCTTGCGTGGCGGGGGAGTAGTGGAAGACATATGGCATTAGCGCAGAATCAGGATTGTTCCATCGGCTACGTAGGTTTCGTAGGCACCGATATCGATGATACCATTCTGGATGCGCGGATTGCCAGCGAGATCCTCTTCGGGGAGACCAACCAGGTTGAGACCGGCGTTGATGCAGGGTGAGCGCATCTTGAGGCGGTAGTCGCCGAGAGCGGGGCGCACGAAGAGCGGATCAGCAGTCACGGTACCGGTGCCGGCGGCCACCGGCGTGCAGTTGAACTGCCAGGCGGTGGCCGATTGTCCTTCCCAGTCACCGCCGCCGACATCGCGGTCGTCGGTAGAGTCGTTGTTTACCAGAATACTGTTCTGCACCGTGCCGTCGAAGCGGAAGATACCGCCGCCACGGCTGGCGTAGTTGTGGACGATGGTGCAGTTGCGCACCACAGCGCTGGAGCCGCTCAGATAGATGCCGCCGCCGCGCGGGCCGGAGGCGCTCATGCGATTGGAGATGATCAGCGAGTTCTCGACGATGCCGCCACTCTGAAAGATACCGACACCGTAGGCGCTGTCGTCGACCTTGTTGTCGCTCACGATCGAGTTGGAAAGACGCCCGGCGTCGAGGCGCACGCCGCCGCCGTGGCTGCCGCTGCCTCTGGTACGGTTGTTGATAATGGCGCAGTTATAGAGGGTGCCGCCGTCGACCGCGACAAGCACGCCGCCACCGTGGGTGGCGTAGTTGCCGTAGCCACCGGTGATAGTGAAGCCGCTGAGGAGGGTGTCGCGCTGAGCCAGAGCGACGACACGCTGACCGACAAGACCGGAACCGGCAATGGTGGCAGCGCCACGACCGTTGAGGCTTTTGATGGTAACGGCACGGGTGATTAACAGTTCACGCTCCAGTTGATAGGTACCATCGGCCACCGTGATCATGGCGCCATCAGCGGCCAGGGCGAGAGCCTCCGGCAGGTTGGCGGCGGCGGTAACGGGAGTATCATAAGGCGCAGCCGCGGCGCTATTGCCAGCGGTCACGTAGAGCATGGCGGGCGAGACAGCGATCACCTTGGGCAGCGTCAACGAGGTGGCGCTGTGGTCGGCGGGGTCGGTAATGGTGAGCGCTACATCATACCAGCCGGCCGTCAGCGTGCGGGAGGTGCTGGCAAGTCCGGTGTAGTTGATGTCGATGTCGTCGGCGCCGCTGCGTGTCAGCTTCCAGCTTACTGCGAGCAGGCTGCTGTCTGTGGTAGTGCCGCGAGCCACTGGTGTAAGGGTGACGGCGAGAGGTGCCAGACCGCTACTCTGGTCGATCAGGATGCCGGCGCTGAAGGCATCAAAATCGAAGTCGTAAGCCCTCAGGGCGATTGCCGGCGATGCCGCCTGCTGGCGATAGTCGCCTGCCGCCGCATCGATGAAGAGCGGTGTCGCGCTGCTGCCGTTGAGGCCGGCAGCGGCGGGCGAGCAGTTGTTGAGTGCATTTTCAACTGTCGCACCGTAGAGGTCGCGTGTCGCCAGCGTCGGGTTGTTGCGGTGGTGGTTGCCCCAGACAATCGACTCTTCCAGGCGACCCTCTCCGGTGAGGTAGACACCACAGCCGTTGCCCGAGGCGGTATTGTCGATGATAGTGCAGCGACGAGCCGTGCCGCCAGTGAGGTAGAGGCCACCGCCATCGTTGATGATCGAGTTGTTGCTGATCAGCGACTTCTCAATGATTCCGCCAGCCAGGAGTACCGTGCCCGAGGTGCTGTTGTTGTGGGGGCGGTTGTTGTCGATGACGCAATCGGTAACGACACCAGCCTCCTGATAGAGGGCGATGCCCTGCGTGGTGCTGGTGGTCAGTGAGTCGGTGATACGGCTGTGGCTGAGTGTACCGCCTTCACTGCCAATGGCGACAGCGCCCCTGGCGGAGGCCTTGCTGTAGCCGTTACTGAAGGTGAAGCCGCTAACGGTGGCAAATTCGTGGTTGAGGTAGAGCAGACGTGTGGTGCCGCTGCCGGCCTGATTGGCGGCGGTGAGAAGGTAGGCGTAGGGCTGCCCGTAGGGGAGGTTGTTAAGCTCAACACTGCACTCGCCCACCTGGATGCCGGCAGAGATCGAGTTGGTGTTGCTGCTGCCGCTCTCCCAGTAGTGGAAGGTGACCTCGGGGGCTTCACTGCCGCTATCAAGAACCGCGCCTTGCAACAGAGCTGTGCCGGGGCCGATAACCCGCGCGCCGTTGTTGGTGATCTGGGGCAGATGCACCGGCTGGAAGGTGGTGGCGGTCGAGGACCAGGCTGTGCCGAGCGAGTTTTCAGCATAGAGGCGATAGCTGTAGCTCTGGTTGGCGCTCAAGCCGCTGAGGGTGGTAGTGACGTTGGCCCCCTTGCCGTGGGTGCCGACGGAGATGACGTTGGCCCAGGCGCTGGTGGTGGCCGTACCCTGATCACTCGTATCCCAGCAGAACCAGACGGAGGGATTATCCGCTACAACATCGACGGCGAAGCCGTTGAGTTGGGCCGAGTCGATCGTGAGGTTGGAGACCGGCAGGGCGCGCACCCGCACCGAGACGACGCGTGCCTTGATCCAGTTCTCTTCAGCGATCAGGGAATAGACGGCATCCCCCTCGATGAGGGTGACATCGTTGAGGTGCCGCTGAAGTCGCCGCTATATTGGATCAGCTTGTAGGTGCCGAGGGTCTCCCAGGGGTGCTATCAGCAGCATTGCGCAACTCGATCTCGGTGCCAGCAGCGAGGGTCAAACCGTTGGCAGACGAGATTATGAGAGTATCGTTGGCCGGAGCGTCAGAGAGTTCAAACAGAAGGCGGCTACCGCTGGCAGTTGTCAGTCTGCCGAGAGTGAGCGCTTCGCCGGTAACGGTGATGTTGCCTGCGAGTTCAAGGGTGGCAGCAGGGCGGACAGATGTGCCGCTGCCGGTGGTGCCAAGGGCATTGTTGTGCTGGATGTTGAGTACACCGCCCCAGAGAGTTGTGGCACCGGTAAAGGTGTTGTTGCCACGCAGGGTCAGGCGTCCGCCACCCCGCTTGTCAACGGCGACGAGCGGAGCCAGCATATTGCCGTTTATCGTGATAGCGCTCTGGGCATAGATATCGATATCGCGAGCTTTACTGGTTTCACCCAGGACGTTACCGTTGATGGTCAGTGAGCCGCCGATGGCGGCAATACGATTGACGCTGTTGTTGAACGACTCGACATCCCCAGCAATAGTGTTGTCGCCGATGCTGTTTACAAGGGCACCGCTGATGCCGTCGAGGATCGGACTGCCAACACCTGAAACTCTTGTTTTGTAGGCGGCAGGCAGGGTGATGTTGCCGTTGGAACCATCAAGATAGAGCGAAGCACCGGCGCTGATGGCGATGGTACGGGCGGCTGAGGGAGTGCCCCCTGCTTGCGGGTGTGAGAGCATCAGGATGCCACCACTGACCGTGAGGTCGCCAGCGCTGGTGTTGGCCTGGGTCAGACGCATGGCACCGGCACCATTCTTGATAATTCCGTTGCCGGGGCTGCCGCTGAGCGGGCCGCGCAGTTCGAGATCGATATCGGCTAGGTGGCTGACGCTGTTGCCGACAGTGAAGGTACGGCTGGCGCCGTTGAGGTCCAGGTTGGCAGCGATATAGGCCATACCGGGGTGGTTGGCCGCTGAGTAGGCGACGTTATGTATAAGCTTCAGGGTAGCGTTGGGGCCGAGGTCGATGAAGCTGCTGGAGTCGGGCCGTCCACCGCCGAGGGTAACTTCACGGCGGGTCGTGACCTCGCTGGAGGTTTCGGGCTGTGAGTTGGTGACGCCACCCTCCAGGATGGTGAGACTGCCCAGATAGTGAGAGTAGCCAGCGGTATCCAGTACCCCTCCATTGATATCGAAATAGCTGCCATAGGTGCCGCTGGCAAAAGAGGCGTTAGGACCGATCCTGACACTCCCCTGGTTTATAATTGAATGTGGATTGCGGGTGGCCGTGTAGTCGCCATTGAGCAGCAGGGTGCCGGGACCATCCTTGGCAAATGGCTTGGCGGTAGTGGCGTTCAGGGTAAGTGTAACGTGGGGATCGGTTACAGTGATGAGGCTGTAACTTGGACCGGGGGACAGGGTGCCGGTGCCCTGACCGAGCTCAAAATCGTCGCTGCCAGTATGCAGGATGCGTCCTGAGGTGATGGTGAGTGTCTTGCCATTCATGTCGACAAACTTGCCACTGCTGGGGGAGTCGATCCAGAGCGAGTTGACAGTGCGGTTGACATTCAGTGCGGGGTTGACATTGGCAGTGGTGAAGAGGGTATCAACTCCCTTCTGGTCGGTCGTACCATCAAACTCGACGCCATCATCGAGGTCGAAGGGGCGGACGCCGAGGGTGGTATCGTACCAGACGGGTAGCTCGCCGATCATGGCGTTGGGAAGCAGCCCGGCGGCACGATTATTGAAGAAGAGGCGTGGGTTGTGGCCGGCGCTTCCCAGTGTGCCATTATGGCCGACAAAGGTGACAATGCCGGCTGGATTATTGGCAAGCGCGGCAGCGGTAGCGACCGCAATGTCGTTGTCTGGTCTTGGTGCGGACAAGCCAGCTCGGCCTCGGAAGCCCAGATGCAGACCTATCTAGACCTGATGGCTGCTCTCGAAAAAGAGTTCCCCAAAGTGACCTTCATCTATATGACCGGACACCTCGATGGCAGCGGTAAAAACGGCAATTTAAACCAGCGCAACGAACAGATTCGCGACTTCTGCCGCCACAACAACAAAGTTCTCTTCGACTTTGCCGATATCGAGAGTTTTGATCCGGATGGCAAGGTCAACTTCATGGAGTTCGCTGCCGATGACGGCTGTTTCTACCGCAAGGATGGTGTACGCGGCAACTGGGCCGACGAATGGCTGGCGGCCAATCCCGACCATCACTTTGCGCTGCCTGCCACGGCCCCTCACAGCCGCCCGCTCAACGGAGCCCTCAAGGGTGAGGCTTTCTGGCACCTGCTGGCGCACCTCGCCGGCTGGGACGGCACTCCCGCCAGATAAGAAATAGCAACTACTTTTGTTATACGGGTGCCAGTGGTGGAGCGTGGGATGAGCCCGACAACTGGACACCTTATGGAGTTCCTGCCCTGACCAATGCCGTCTACCTGCGGGCCAGCAAGAGTGTTAAACTGACCGAAATGGCGGCGATCGGTTCGGCTGATCAAAGCTGTGGAAACTGTTGTTTCAGCACCTGATAGGACGTGCGCAACTCATTGCGCAGTGGCTGCTCGGCCACCTGACGCGTCCGCAACTGGTTAAGCAGCTCTATCCGCTGTGCCCCAGTCGCACTATCCAGTCCGCTCTGCATCGCGCTGCTCTCTTTGATAAAGGCGTTAAGCTTCTCGCGGGCGGCACTATAGCGCTCAACGGCCCCCCGTTGCTCCGCCGTCAGTTCACCCCGTAACAATGCCGCCGTGTCTACTGTCGGCTCTGCTTGTCCGCGCCCACCCGGAGCTGCTGCTGCCTGCGGCATGAGCGACGTATCAAACCAATCTTCAAGACGCAACAGTTGTGTTGCCGGCACACTCACCACTTTGTCCCCCTGCTTGAGCTGAAACGCTCCCCGCTCAAAGAGCTGCCACTCACCCTCCACAGCCTCCTTGCCATCCTTGCGGATCAGACGCACCTTAAGTGGCTTATCCAGCGACAGTTTACTCACCTGCGTGATACCATACTTGGTCGGTCGTCCCTTGCCGGTGGCAAATTCGAACTTGCCACCTTCAAAACCGCGGAAACTCCCTTCACGCACTGTCCCGGTGATCACAATCTGGTCAGCCGTCACAGTCGAAGCCAGCATCAGAAACAACAGTGCAATTCTAAACATCTCAGCCCATCCTTACTCTAGTGTCGTTAACCCTCCTAAAAACCACAGTATCAATTTTAACGCCGCCCGGCAACGATAAGTTCACAAATCCCCCTATTAGGGACAGACCCTTTATCACCCACTACTAGGGACAGACCCTTTATTGCTTGACCATGTTCCGCGAATTTGGCATACTGGCACCATAAAACGTTTCTTGAACCCTTATAGTAGAGGAGCATGCCATGCGTACTGC
>CAZRGQ010000031.1:0-14913 GCA_964599645.1 uncultured Lentisphaerales bacterium
GTGGGGGAAAGGGGGAAGTGTGCATGTTTTAAGGTGTCTATGGGATGCTAGTGGAACAACTCTATGAGGCACTGACAAAACGCGCTATCGGCATCACCGTCTTATAGCGCAGGTTTAATTACTTGAAGTCTACCAAATAGCCCTTACCACGTCAACACCACAGCTACCACAACTGGCCACCGGTGACAGAGAAACTCTCTCACATTCCCTGTCCCCTGTGCCCTCGCATTCTCTGTCCCCGGTTTCCGGGAGTTAGGGGACAGAGAACAGCAAGGAGCGGGGACAGAGAGTTAGGGGACAGAGAACAGCAAGGAGCGGGGACAGAGAGCGAATAGCGCCACCCCCCCTCCCCCCTTGACACCCCACAGCCGCTCTCATCTATTTCCCTCTCCCCTCCAAGTGCCACTCTCCTCCGCCGGGCGCCAAGGCTCACAGAACACTTTTATAATAGACATATCCCTACACAAATACTACACTTCCGACAACAACAAGCATTGGTGCCAAGGTCTGTTATCTGTCGATCACAACGTTGGCAACGAACCCTACGACCAGTAACGATGAAAAATTTTTCCAAAAAAACGCCCCCAACCTGCGTTGTCGGGTTGCCGCTGCCAGCGCATGAGTTTATCTTCGCCGAAGAGCGTCCCTTTGCCGCCTGTCATGCTGCTACCCTGATACAGCTTGCCGACAGCGGCTTTCTGGTGGCCTGGTTCGGCGGTACCCACGAGGCCAATGCCGATACGGCCATCTGGTGCGCCGTACGCTCAAAGAGTGGCTGGGGTGAACCGCGCCAGATCATGAAGGTCAATGGCACCGCCCATTGGAATCCGGTGCTCTATCGGGACGAGTCGGGGGTGATCCACCTCTGGTTCAAGGTGGGCGTCACTGTCGCTGCCTGGCGTACCTGGTATGCTGTTTCGCACGACGAAGGTCTGACCTGGAGCCAACCGGAGCCGCACTACCACGCTTCGCGGGTGCCACTGGGTCCGGTCAAGAACAAGCCGATCCGACTCCACGACGGCACCCTGCTGGCCGGCTTTTCGGATGAGCCGCCCGGTGCCAGGCCGAAGACACGCGATTGGCTCACCTATACGGCCCGCAGCAGCGATAACGGTGCCAGTTGGCATGCCATCACCGAAATTCCCTGCGACCGCCCTGAGGTGGATCGGGGCGACAGCGGCATGATTCAACCGGCGCTCTGGGAGTCGACCCCCGGTCGGGTTCATGCCCTCATGCGCACGACCTACGGCACCATCTACCGCAGCGACTCGGAGGATGGCGGCTTAACCTGGTGTCCGGCCTATGACACCGGATTGCCACACAACAACAGCGGCCTCGATCTGGTGCGCACCGTTGATGGCACTCTGGTACTCGCCTGCAACCCTGTGGCGGTCAAGAGCCTCCGCACCCCGTTGCGTCTGCTGCTTTCACGCGACAACGGCGCAAGCTGGCCCCTGGGGCTCGATATCGAGCGCGGTGAGGGCGAATACTCCTATCCGGCGGTGATCGCTACGCCTTGCGGTATTGCCGTGGCGCACACCTGGCGTCGCCAACGCATCGCCTTCTGGCATGGCACTCTCGACCACCTGACAACCAGCTTCTGACCCAGCGCCATGCCACCACTCAGCAGCAAGAAGCTCCTGTTGCGAGGAGCCTGTCTGGCGCTGTTGTTGCCACTGCTGGCAACGGCACAGCACCCCTCCGGTGCAAGGGTAACGCTGGCCGAGCTGGAGCAGTTGCTGGGCTGGCAGCGCCGCACCATCAAACCCGACTATATCGAACTGAGTGATGGCAGGAACAGCCTGCGTCTCTTCCCCGGACAACGACGCAGCGAGTTTAACAAGACAGCCATCTGGCTCAATGCCACGATCGAACCGGCCAACTCCGAGGTGGTACAGCTTGCCCGTGACGACGTTGAGCAGGTGATTCTGCCACTGCTGCAGCGACCGCCGGCACGGCGGCGCCAGCAAGTACGCATCATGCTGGATGCCGGTCACGGCGGTGAAGATGGTGGCGCTGCTGCCTCCTTTCCACCACTGCTGGAGAAGGAGCTGATGCTCGATCTGACCCTGCGCATCGGACGACGCCTCACAGCCGCCGGCATTGTGGTTGGCTACACCCGTACCAACGATACGGCCCGTACCCTGAGTGAGCGCACCACGCTGGCCGCCATCTGGCAGGCCGATGCCTTCGTCAGTCTCCACGCCAATACGGCAGCCAATCGCGAAGCATCGGGTTGTGAAACCTACATCCTGCCGCTGGCCGGCTACCCCTCTACCAGCAGCGACAGCACGACTGCGGCCCGTGAACGCAAAGGTAACGGGCACAACGTCGCCAATCTCCTGCTCGGCTACCAGATTCACCGGCAACTGCCGGGTGCCAAAGGGCGAGTTGATCGCGGCCTGCGACGCGCCCGTTTTCAGGTGTTGCGTGATGCCCCTTGTCCAGCCGCGCTGGTAGAGGTTGGTTTTCTCTCCAACACACACGAGGCCCGCCAGCTCGCCAGCCGCTGGCACCGCGAGCAACTGGCCCGCAGAATTGCCGACGGCATCCTCAGCTTTGCCAAATATATCGAGCCGCCAGTGCAAGTGTATAAGAGTAATCAGCCAGCAACAGAGACCTTGCCAAAGGAAGCTCCAATAAAGCAGGCACCGCAGTAGATCTTGTATTCTATGCAAAAAAATCGTAAAATATAGTCGTTAACTCTACAATTACTCATGCTTCGCCTCCTGAAAAATCTGTTGCGCCTGCTGCTTACGATCATACTCCTGTTGCTCGTGGGTCTTGGTGTGGCACTATGGCGGGTCAACCGCAGTCTGCCACCACAGCTCTGTCGCTGGCTCGAAGCGCGCTTCTCGCGCGGTCCCACCGCTCTCTTCTTTGAGGAGGCGTCGTTCAACCTTTGGCGCGGTATCGAACTGCGGCAGGTGCGACTCTATCACAAGCAGCGCTTTGGCGACCCGATTCTGAGCGCCGAGGCGCTGGAGCTCAAGGGGGCTCTCAGCTCCCTCTATCCGCCCGACTACATGATAGAGTCGGTCAAATTCTCCGGCCTGCTGGTTGATCCCGAGCCGGAAGTGGAGAGGCGAGCCGAGGCGAGCCAGCTTCTCGACTGGGACGCCTGCACCGAGGTTGTGCGTTATCTCGTGCCCTATGCACCACAACCGATAAAGCTCGAGCTCCTTAACTCCACCATCTGCGGCATCGTCACCTCAAGGACCACCTGCTCCCTGCGTCTGGAGCAAGACCATCTCTATCTGGCCGATATCCGGATCGACATCGTGGCCGCCCGCTTCAGTGAGCGCCTTGACGGGGAGGCGATCTGCGATCTGCCGGCCCGTCGTTTCAAGATGACAATGCACGGCACGCTGACCCCCGATGTGGTTGAGCGTCTTCTGCTACTGCTCGATGCTGAACATGTCGTCGAGGTTTGTCGTGACTTCGACAACTACAGCAAGCCACTAGCCGTCAACGGTTCGATGCTGATCGATATCCCGCCGGCAGATAGCGGCCACATCATGGGACAGGATCTACGAGCCGTGGTTGAGGGTAGTGGTCTCACTTACCGTGGTATGCCGCTCAAGAGATTGCACCTGGCGCTCCAGTGGCTCAAGCAAGAGGGTGGTGAGCGTCGCTTGATTGCCTCTCCCGTTATCGCCCGGAGTGACGAAGGCCAGCTCGAACTGGCAGCCGTCAACTATCCCGGACGTGGCGAGGCCAATATCAGAATCAACTCCACTCTGGCGCTCTCCGACCTGCTCCAGGTGCTTGAAGTTGACTCCCCTCCGCTACTAACCAACCTGACCTGCAACACTCCGCCCACCTTCTCTCTCTCCGGCACCTTTTCGCGACATGGAACGCACCACTTCCGTGGCACAGCGGCTTGTGAGTCGTTGACGGTTGCCGGCCTCAAGCTGCAGCGCTCTCTGGCCGATTTTGAAATCTGCGGCACCAACAACCTCGATATCTCCCATTTCGGTGTGAGCGGCTATGGTGGTGGTGTTACCGGAGCGGTGGCACTGGCGTATCACCCCGGTACCACCGTGCCTCACCTGACCCTGAAGGCCGATGGCCGCAACTTGAGCCTCAAGGAGCTGGCTGAAGATTTGGGACGCCGCCCGATGACGCGTGGCACACTGGAGCTGCAACTGGCGGGCAGCACACCGCTCTCCACCAACCAGCTCGACCAACTCGTCGCACGTGGCAACATCACCATCCGTAATGGCACCATCTTCCGTATTCCGCTCTTTGCCGGACTGACCGACTTCCTCGGACGCAATGTGCCGGGCGTCGACCTGCTGCTGATGCAGTCGGATGCCACATTTCCCCTCACAGCCACCAATGGCGTGGTCAGCGTACGTCACTTGCAGATCGAGGGCAACCTCTTCAGTTTCAATGCCAAGGGGAGTTGCAACCTGCTGGCTCCCGGCTATCCCCTGAGCGGTGTGGCACAGTTACGTTTCTTCAAGCAGAAGACGCTGATCGGCATGTTGGCCCGGGTGGTAACACTGCCTGTCAGCAAATTGATGGAGTTTCGCATTGCCGGACCGCTCACCGATCCCACCTGGGACTATATCGGCATCTACGACCGCATCAGGGATCTCTTCCGCAGCAACCCCGATAAGCAAGGGAGAGAACTGCAACAATGACCTTCTACCTACATACCTACGGTTGCCAGATGAATGTGCGCGACTCCGAGGCGGTTGTCGCCCTGTTGGCGCGGGAGGGGCATGAGCCGGTCGACCGTGAAGCCGACGCCGACCTGATCATCGTCAACAGTTGCAGTGTGCGCGGCAAGGCCGAGGATAAAGCCATCGGCAAACTGCGCCTGCTGACGAGCGGCAAACGGAGCCGCCCCCAACGGCTGGTTGGTGCCATGGGCTGCATGGTACAACGTCTTGGCAGCGAGCTCATCACGCTGGTGCCCAAGCTCGACTTTGCCGTCGGTACCCGCGCCAGCCGCCATGTGCCGCGACTAGTGCGCGACGCCCTGGCCGGTGCCACCGCCCAGGTGGTGTTGGGGGAGCCCGATGATCTTGCAGTACCGCACGACCATCTTGATGGCGCCATCTCGGCCTACGTCACCGTGCTGCTCGGCTGCAACCGGCGCTGTACCTACTGCATCGTGCCCGATGTGCGTGGCCCGGAGAGCAGCCGTGCGCCGACGGAAATCGTCGACGAGGTGACTGCACGCGTGGCCGCCGGCAGTCGTGAGATCACCCTGCTGGGGCAGAGCGTCCTCAACTACGGGCGCCGCGGGCACGATGTCTGGGCAGGCCTACCGCCCGATCCCGCTGGCTATCAGGAGCCCTTTCCCCGACTGCTGGCCGCCGTAGCGGCCGTCCCCGGCTTGGTTCATCTGCGCTTCACCTCCGGCCACCCCTCAGGCTGCAGCGAGGAGCTGGCACGGGCCATGGCCGAGCTCGGACCGGTAGCGCCCCACCTCCACCTGCCGGTGCAGTCGGGCTCCGATCGCATCCTCAAGGCGATGCGCCGCGGCTATACCAGAGAAGAGTATACTGCCGCCGTGGCACGTCTGCGCCGCTACCTCCCAGGCTGTGCCATTACCACCGATGTGATCGTCGGCTTTCCCGGTGAGACGGAGGCGGACTTCGCCGCCACCCGCAGCCTCTTCAATGAGATGCAGTTTGACAACAGCTTCATCTTCAAATACTCTCCACGACCCGGCACACCCGCTGCCGCGCTGCCCGACGATGTTCCCGCCGCCCTCAAGGAAGAGCGCAACCGCATTCTGCTGGAGGATCAGGACCGCATCGGCCTGGCTCGTAACGAGGCCTTTATCGGGCGCGAGGTTACGGTGCTGGTTGAAGGTCCCAGCCGGCGCAACCCGTCGCGCTGGAGCGGCCGTTGCGGTGAAAACAAGATTGTGATCTTCAAACCGCATGAGCGACAGGCCGCCGGCGACCGCGTCACGGTGCGGATCAATCGCGCCAAACCACAGACTCTCTACGGCCAATTGGTCGAGACAGGAAGATAAGATGCACCTTACACTGCAACACTGGACTCTGCTGCTGGCACTGCCGCTACTGCTTACGGGGATTGTCAAGCTCGCCGCACCCGCTACGGCGGGGCATCTCTTGAAAGGGTTCCCGCGCAGCCGGGTGGCCGGCTACCTCTTGAGTAGCATTGCCCTCGCCTGGGCCGGTTGGCTGCTCTACGCCATGCCACTCGAATTTCTGGTGCCCTACCGGCGCTATATCCCCTTCGTCATGCTCGCGGCCATCCCCTTTGCCTGGTATGCCATGCCCGACCTACTCGCCTCACGCTCTCTCGGCGGGCTCTTCGTGCTGCTGCCGGCCCCCATCCTGCAGGTGGCGCGGGTCTACCCCAGCGAGTGGCGACTGGTGGTCGTCACTCTGCTCTATCTGATGGCGCTGGTCGGCATGACGCTGATTATGGCACCCTACTACCACCGCGATACGCTGGAGTGGTTGTCGCGTTCGAAGCTGCGCCTGCGCCTCTGCGGGCTCTGTAAACTCCTGCTCGCCGCCCTGCTGCTTTGGCTGGCTGTGGCGGTCTTCGTACCCCAACCGCCGGCGATTTGAGTATATGGCCGCCTCCACCTTTTTTAGTTTGAGATGAGAGTAGTTGTCGGACTAAGCGGCGGCGTCGACTCCTCCGTCGTGGCGCTCCTGCTGCTGCAGGCTGGTCATGACGTCACCGGCATCACCATGTGCATCCGGCAGAGAGGCCGCTATAGTGGCGCTCTGCATCACGCCTGTTTCAGCCCGGCGGCAACCGGCGACGCCGATGCGGCCGCAGCCCTCTGTCAGCAACTCGGTATCCCCTTTCATGTCTACGACTGCGCCGACGACTATGAACGCGAGATTCTGGACTACTTCCGCCGTGAATATCTCGCCGGACGCACCCCCAACCCCTGCGTCGCCTGCAACGCCGCCATCAAGTTCGGTGTGCTCCCCGAACTGGCCCGGCAGTCCGGCCTCTCCTTCGACCGCTTTGCCACCGGCCACTACGCCCGTATCGAGGAGCGGGCGGGACGCTCTCAACTGCTGCGGGCACGTGACCACAGCAAGGATCAATCCTACTTTCTCTATCGCCTCAACCAGCAGCAACTGGCGCGGCATCTCTTTCCGCTGGGCAACCTGACCAAGGAGGAGGTGCGTGCCATCGCAGCGGCGGCCGGACTACAGGCGGCCGCCAAGCGCGACAGCCAGGACTTCTACCGCGGCGACTACAGCGAGTTGCTCGGCGAGCCCGACCGCCCCGGTGAGATCGTCGATCACCAGGGAGGCCTGCTGGGTCACCATAGCGGTTTCTGGAAATATACCGTCGGCCAGCGCAAGGGGCTCGGTATCGCACATCCCGAGCCGCTCTACGTAACGGCTCTTGATGCCGTCAACAATCGTGTCGTCGTCGGCACTGCCACCGACGCGCTCTGCCACACCCTGCTGGCCGAAGCCTGCAACTGGGTCTCGATCGAGCCGCCACAGGAGGAGATCGAAGTGGAGCTGAAGGTTCGCTCGGCCGGCACGCCCCATGCTGGTGTCGTTGTGCGCCCGGCAGCCGCCGGCTGCTACGAAGCCCGCTTCCCGCAAGGTATCGCCGGCGTGGCGCCCGGACAGTCGGCCGTCTTCTATCGTGGCGACCTGCTCCTTGGCGGCGGCATCATCCGGGAGAGCCGATGAAGCCCCTTGAAACTCTCTTGCAGCGGGCGCAGGCAGCGCCGCGGGCTCTCAACCGTGATGAGCTTGTCACACTGCTAGGCCTCAGCGCACCGGCCGCACGCCGGGCGCTCCACGCCGCCGCCTACGCCGTCAAGGTGCGCCATGTGGGACGCAATGTCAGTATGCGCGGCATCATCGAGATGGGCAACATCTGCAGCAAAGATTGCTACTACTGCGGCATCCGCCGTGGCAACTGCCACGTAGAACGCTTTCAACTCGACGAGGCCGCCGTGATGCGTGCCGTGGAGCAGAATATCGCCCTGCGCTACGGCTCACTCGTGCTGCAGTCGGGCGAGATCGAGAGCGAGGCCCATACCGCCCTGATCGAACGGCTGCTCCAGCGTATCTCGGAGGTCTCAGGAGGTAGCCTCGGCATCACCCTCTCACTCGGCGAACAGAGCCACGCAACCTACGCCCGCTGGCGCGCCGCCGGTGCCCACCGCTATCTGCTGCGGATCGAGACTACCAACCGTGAGCTCTACCGGGAACTCCATCCAGCGGGGCATGACTTTGAACGACGTCTCGACTGTCTGCGCAGTCTGCGTGCCTGCGACTACCAGGTGGGCAGCGGTGTGATGCTCGGACTGCCCGGCCAGACGCTGGCGCACCTCGCCGACGATATCCTCTTCTTTGCCGAGTACGACCTCGACATGATCGGTATGGGACCCTATATCCCTCACCCCGACACCCCGCTTGGCACGGGGCACGACCTCACCCCCGCCTTTGCCGCCGACCAGTTGGCGCTGGGGCTCAACATGATCGCCGCCACCCGCCTCTATCTGCACGATACCAACATCGCCGCCACCACCGCCCTGCAGGCGTTGGCCGACGATGGCCGCGAGCGGGGGATCCTGGCCGGCGCCAACGTCATCATGCCCAATGTCACCGACACCGAATATCGCGTCCGCTACCAGCTCTACGCCAACAAACCGTGTCTCGACGAAAACGCCGCTCAGAGCCGCCACACTTTTGAACAGCGCCTGAATGCTATCGGTGAAACGATCCTCTGGGAGCAACGTGGCGATTCGCCCCACTACTTCGCCCGTCACGGCAGGCCCGACCCCCAGTAAAATACAGTAATCGGTTAGGGAAAGGGTCAACCGCCCTCCAAGGCTCCTGCAACGACTCCAAAATCCTGGCCTGCAAGTATTCACGAGCCAAGCATACTTTCTGTAGATCATCCCTGCCTGCCTTCACCAACTGTCGTAAGTGGTCTTTCATAAGAGTTCACCTCTTTCCTCTTCTAGCAAAGCACCAATTATCTCTGCCGCCCGCCTCAATTTCGGTCTATTGCCGCCTGCGGCAAACTCCTGCATCTGCTGAAGATTAAAAACTGTACGATTTTGCAATCGCAACTCTGCAATAAATTCTGGTGTATCTGCTCCGGGGGTCAAATAGACCAGATCGAGCAGGGCTTTTTCAGGTGCTGCTACAAAGGCAAATTGAGATGGCGAGACCTCAAGCCTGCTGTAACCAAAACGCATCCCTTGTTTAATAAAATTATGACGATAACTCCCAAGTTGATTTGCCACTGTTCCCGGTCTGCCACAGCCAACACTGGTGACTACAGGAACATACTCCGGTATAGCACCATGCCATGCCAAGGCTGACTGTAAACTGACATAGCTGCCGGGCATCAGCCGGTTTGAGATCAGAAAAGGGTGTGGTTCAACCTTGCGCCACGGCTTTGCCAAAAGATATAGTCCCCTTCTGAGCTTGATTACTTTGCCATCACGAACCCAACGTGACAATTGTAGTCGCACCGCCCCTGCATCCTGCTTGCCCGACAAGAGCAACGACGTGGTAAAAACCGGCTCATTAGAGACAATATCCATCAATTCTTCAAATGCTCGTGAAGCTCTCCGAAGGCATCGGCGGTTTCAGTTACGCGGCGTGTCGGCAGGCGAACGGCGGGGATGTGCGTTTTGCGCTCGGGCTCGGTGGGGAACTTGCGAGCGAGGTTGTGACGTGGAATCCGTCCGGCGCGTCCGAATTCTACGTGCGCGTGCCGGAGCTTGTAAAGGAGGAGACGCGCATCTATCTCTTCTGGGGTAATGCGTCGGCTCCCACCCGCACGCAGAGGCTGCGCGTTTGGGACGATAGCTACACTGCCGTCTGGGGTCTTGACGACCAGGGAAGCGGCATTGCCGACAAGAGCGGCAACGGAAACTGCGAAAAACAACTATTTCGACGGGTGCCTTGACGAGGTGCGTGTCTCACGTGTGGCGCGCTCGGCCGACTATGCGGCGGCGGTGTACGCCAACGTCTCCGCGCCCTCGACGTTCATGAACGTCTTGAATCAGGATGAGGAGGCGGTACCCGCTGCGGTGCCCATTTCGAAAACATTTGCCTTGTCCGTTGCGGTGGAGGCGGGTGGAACGGTAACGCATGTCGGTGTGAACACGGCCAGCCGTTCTACGCGCTCAGCCGCTCTTCGCCTTGCAGGGACGCAGGTGTAAAAGCGCCCTGGATGGAAGATGCGACCGATCTTGCCGGAAATCCGAGGCGAATTGGCCCCGTCGACATGGGCTGCTATGAGAGTCCCTCGGCAGGATTCTATCTGATCATCCGCTAATTGTTCGAAAGGATAAAGGGACGGGGACCAGAAGGGACGGGGACAAAGAACAGGAAGGGACGGGGACAAAGAACAGGGACGGGGACAGAGAAACAGACACCCGCCATCCATTCTTTGTCCCCAGTGAGTTCCAGTGAGGTTCACCGTCCTATTCTCTGTCCCCGGCGGAGGTCCCGGCGGAGTTTCTTCTCTGTCCCCGGCGGAGTTTGCTGCTGTCGGCTGCGGCTGAGTGAGTCAAAATATGGAAATCGGGGAGATTCCTTGGGCCGAAATGGCTCTGAAGCGAGGATGGAGAGGAATATAAAGGGCAAAAGGTGCAATTCACTGGTGCCAAAGGCACTTGACAGCCGATTCGGGGCACAGAAAACCTGTCCGCTGGTTAAAATAGCAGTTATTTTAGGGATATGTGTTGCTGTTTATGTGGTAATTGGCTGCTAATTGAGCATCTGTCGTAGCTTTTGCCAGCAATAGACGTCCGCCAACTGGTCAGTTTCGTCCAGTCGCGCTTGTGTCAGCCGATGTTTTTTAGCATCCAAGGCAGGACGATAGCGTGCCATCACATTGCGTACAAATAGCTCGCTGCCTACTAGCAATCTGGCTTGAGACGTGGATGGCGCATGGCTGATCTCCCTTCGTTTGAGGTTATGACTGCGCAACTCGCCCTACCAACCCTATAGAAGAGTGGCAGTTCCACTTTTTCCACTCGCTTTTGAAAACATATTTTCTCTGTCCCCGGTTTGCGCCCTGTCCCCGGTTTGCGCCCTGTCCCCGGTTTGCGCCATCGCATTCTCTGTCCCCAGTTTGCGGTCCCCGGTTTGCGTTTTTTCTGTATCAAGCATTCTAGGGTGAATACAAGGGCGAGGATAGACCACAAAAAGGAGGACGAGGCTGTGCTGGCATAAAGTTTGGCAAAGAAAGCGATGATCTCTCGCGCATCAAGGACTGCCCTCCTCTATTGCCGGTTGAACCTCAAGCTGCAAACCCCGCTCACCACTCGTAACTTTGATCGTGGCACGCGGTGGTGCCTCGCCGGCAATGATGCGCCGTGCAATCGCCGTCTCCAACTCGCGCTGGATGACCCGCTTGACCGGACGTGCGCCATAGACCGGATCGTAGCCGAGCCGCGCAATCTCGGCCAATCCCGCCGGAGTCACATCGAGCAGCAGCTCCTGCTCAGCCAGGCGGCAGCGCAGATCGTCAACTTGCAGCTCGACGATACGCTCGATTTCAGCCGTGCCGAGCGGATGGAACAGCACCACCTCATCGAGTCGATTGAGGAACTCGGGACGGAAGGTGCTACGCAGCACCTCCATCACCTGCTGCCGTGCCGCCTCAGAGACCTCCTTGCGCTCACTCCCCAGCTCCGACTCGCTCTGGTCGGCTGCCAGAAACTGTGAACCGATGTTGCTCGTCAAAATAATCAGGGCGTTGCGGAAGTTGACTGTGCGCCCGTGGCTGTCGGTCAGCCTGCCATCCTCCAGCACCTGCAGCAGGAGATTGAAGACGTCCGGATGAGCCTTCTCGATCTCATCGAGCAGCACCACGCAGTAGGGTTTGCGCCGTACCGCCTCGGTAAGCTGTCCCCCCTCCTCATAGCCGATGTAGCCGGGAGGCGCTCCTACCAGACGCGAAACAGTGTGCTTCTCCATATACTCGCTCATGTCGATGCGCACCATCTGCTCTTCACCATCGAAGAGCTCGGCCGCCAGACTGCGGGCCAGCTCCGTCTTGCCGACACCTGTCGGTCCGAGGAAGAGAAAGCTACCGACCGGACGTCTGCTGTTCTGCACTCCGGCCCGCGCCCGCAAGACGGCATCGGCCACGGCAGTGACAGCGGCATCCTGACCCACGACGCGCCCCCTGAGGGCGCTATCGAGCTGCAGCAACTTCTCCCGCTCGCCGGCTACCAGACGCTGTACCGGCACACCGGCCCAGCGCGCAACCACGGCGGCAATCTCCTCTTCGCCTACCTCTTCGCGCAGCAGCGTGGTGCCATCCGACTTCAGCCGTCCCTGCGCCTCCTTGAGACGCTGCTCCAGCTCGGGAATACGTCCATAGCGCAGCTCGGCCGCACGCTCGTGGTTGTAGCTCCGCTCCGCCTCGCTATAGGCATGGCGTGCCTGATCGAGCTCGTCACGCACCTTGCGGATCGTCTCCAGCTCGCCCTTCTCATTGTGCCACTGCGCCTGCATCGCATCCACCTGCGCCTTGACGTCGGCCAACTCACGCCGCAACTCGGCCAGACGCTGTTTGCTGGCGTTGTCGCGCTCCCGCTTGAGCCCCGCCTCCTCAATCTCAAGGCGTGTCGCCCGCCGCGTCAACTGATCCAGCTCGGCCGGCATCGAGTCCATCTCGGTACGGATCGAGGCGCACGCCTCATCCAGCAGGTCGATCGCCTTGTCGGGCAGGAAGCGATCCTGAATATAACGCTCGGAAAGCGTGGCTGCGCTGACCAGCGCCGCATCGAGAATCTCCACATTGTGATGCTTCTCAAAACGCTCCTTCAAACCGCGCAGGATCGAAATCGTATCTTCAACTGTCGGCGCCTCTACCAGAACCGGCTGGAAACGCCGCTCCAGCGCCGCATCCTTCTCAACATGCTGCCGATACTCATCCAGCGTAGTGGCGCCGATACAGTGGAGCTCGCCACGCGCCAACATCGGCTTCAGCATGTTGCCGGCATCGGTCGACCCCTCGGTACGCCCGGCACCGACGATCGTATGCAGCTCGTCGATAAAGAGAAGCACCTGGCCGGCGGCCGACTTGATCTCGGTCAGCACCGCCTTGAGACGCTCTTCAAACTCGCCGCGATACTTGGCCCCCGCCATCAATGCCGTCATATCGAGTGCAAAGATGGTGCGCCCCTTGAGTCCCTCCGGTACATCACCGCGCAGAATCCGCTGTGCCAGCCCCTCGACAATCGCCGTTTTGCCCACCCCAGGCTCGCCGATCAACACCGGATTGTTCTTCGTCTTGCGCGAGAGAATACGGATTACGTGGCGAATCTCCTCATCACGTCCGATGACCGGATCGAGCTTGCCCTCACGCGCCAGTTCCACCAGATCGGTGCCATATTTCTTGAGCGCCTCATATTGCCCCTCGGGGTTGTCGCTCGTGACCCGCTGGTTGCCACGCACCTCTTTCAAGACGGCCAGCAGCTTGCGACTATCCACCCCGGCCTCGGCCAGCAGACGTCCTGCGGCCGTCTTGGCCGCCGCGGCATCACTCAGCGCCAGCAGCAGATGTTCTACCGAAAGGTACTCATCCTTGAGACGTCGTGCAAAGTCGCCCGCCCGCACCAGCAGTTGGTTCAACTCCTGGGTGACATAGATCTTGCCCACCTCGGTATCACCGCTGACGTGCGGCCGCCGTGCCAGCTCCTGCTCAAGCCGCGCCTGCAGCTCAGGCGGTGAGACCGCCATACGCTTCAGCAACTGCGGTACCAGACCATCCTCCTGCTGCAAAAGCGCCAGCAGCAGATGCTCAACATCCACCTGCTGGTGTCCGAAGCGGATTGCCAGTTCACGCCCCGCCTGGATACCAAGCTGGGCCCGTTGTGTCATTTTGTTAAAGTCGTTCATGTTCATGCTCCTCGTGCCACTCTCTTAAGCACAAGGAGTGCCAAGCGATTATAAAAACATTATAAAGCTGATTTATAATATTATAACGCAATACACGATTTAGCCATATGCGACATCATTACCCACATTGCGTTTGTGGCGCCATTTTGTCTCACAAGGTATATGAGCTACGAAATTGCAAGTCTAAGCTGTTATCCACTATGAACCTGCGCTAAACCGACACTAAACCAACAATTATTTGCCATTCTGCAATAAACTTGTGTATAATACTCGCATGTATTGTTTATTGGTGTTCGGTAAGTAGCTCGGGCTAAAACACACTTGCAAGTAGAGTGTAATAACAGCACAAACAACGATGAATCAACTCTTTACGTGTATTGACTTTTTGGATCAAGGCTGATGCTGATCGAGATAGTTCTGGACGCGAAATATTATGTTGAAGCCAACGGGCCATTTGGAACCATAGGTAACCTGAAATGGGAATCCCCGGCTGAATTGTTCATAAGGATCTGTCCCCCATTCGCGATAGCCACCCATACTTAGCAAAGTTACACAAACCCCTATGATGATAGACATAGTAGTGCTGAGCGCTCTTCCTGCGTGATGCTATTGCAGCGGCAGGAAAAATGGCAATTAAGGTTCTGGGCACACTAATAATCGCGTCGTCTATTCCCCGGGTTGGTTTCATGGCCAACAATAGGGCCAGATCTATGAGACTACTTATGACGAGGGCGCTGCTGCTGTCGTGTTGCGGGGTTGCCTCCCGGCTCCTGCCGGTTTGGTGCAGCCATACGCTCGGTTGGCGCGCGAAAAGGGCGCGCTGCATCCTGCACTCTACTACGTCCGGAAGATGCCGGTGCAGCGGGTGTCGATCTGACACCGGGGGCGGAGCCGGTACGTGGCGCGGCCGGACGCGGCTGTGGAGCCGCAGGACGGGGTGCGGGAGCCGCAGGACGGGGTGCGGGAGCCGCAGGACGGGGTGCGGGAGCCGCGGGGCGGGGCTGTGGTGCCGCTGGACGCGGTGCAGGTGCAGCCGGACGGGGCTGTGGCG
>CAZRGQ010000031.1:15013-29450 GCA_964599645.1 uncultured Lentisphaerales bacterium
GCTGTGGTGCCGCTGGACGCGGTGCAGGTGCAGCCGGACGGGGCTGTGGCGCCGCTGGACGCGGTGCAGGTGCAGCCGGACGGGGCTGTGGCGCCGCTGGACGCGGTGCAGGTGCAGCCGGACGGGGCTGTGGTGCCGCTGGACGCGGTGCAGGTGCAGCCGGACGGGGCTGTGGCGCCGCAGGACGGGGCGTGGTTATAGGCTGACGGGGTGGCTCGGGTCGGGGCGTGGGGTTAACCGGGCGTGGTTGTATGGTTGTGGGCTGCCGCGGCGGCTCGGGTCGTCGTGACGGCGGTGCAGGGCGCGGCGCAGGCGTTACAGGTCTTGGCGGTGCAGCGGGGAGAATCGGGCGCGGGGGCGCGGTTGCGGGCTGGCGTGGCGGCTCGGGACGTCGTGGCGGCAACGCCGGTGGCGCAGATGGTGGTGACGCCGGACGGGGGCGCTCCAGCGGGGGCAGCTCGCGGCGGGGCGGCGGTGGCGGACGGTGTATAGGCGGTGGTGGTGGGCGGCGCAGTGGTGGCGGCGGGCTCCAGCGTGAACGGTGGTAACCGTAGTAGACACCACCGATAAAGAGCGGCCAGGTGGCACCACTGTAACTCTCACGTACGATCACAGTCGGCGTTGTTTCGTAGTAGATCGGGGTACCGATCGTCTCGGTAATCACTGTCGACTCGACCACCAGCGGTTGCGGGGCTGTGATCGTGACCGGCTCCGGTTGCGGCGTTACGGCCACTTCAGGACCGGCAGGCGTGGTGGTCAACCCTTCAGCAGCATCGAGACCGAGGTTGGCAAAGGGGAGCAGGTTGGTCTCGAGAAAGGCCGCTTGCGGTACGTAGACGTAGGGGAAGGCATCGGGCTCAGGGCGGGTGGCGCCAATCGCCTCATAGAAGTCGGGATCAGGTGGCAGCGGTGCCCAGCCGTAGTGGGTGTCGCTCTGACGCCAGTCGACCCAGGCGGGGCACCATTGAGTGGCGGGCACCCAGAGCCAGCCGAGATTTTCAACCTCCAGCCAGCGCCCGTAATGAAAGACAATCGCCCCCCACTGATACTCTGAGGTCCAGAACCAGTTATCGTCGTGGAGGGTCCAACTACCGCCATGCAGATAGGGACGCCAGGCGGGATCGGCATGCAGGGTGCGTGGTTGCCAGACCCACGCTTTGCCGGCCAGTTGCAACCAGGCGCCGTCGGTCAGCAGCTCCTGGTAGAAGGGTGGCAGGTTGGTCTCGGCCGCAACAGCGGCTGTGAGCAGGCTTAGCAGGAGCCCTAGATGGAGCAGGCGTCTAATCATGGTTCTATCCTCGCAAGTTCAGTTCGCGTCTCTTTGCCACTTAGACGTCAGCCCGGGGAGTTTTATTCGCTGTCGACCAGCCGCAGCAGTTGCTCCGCCAGGAGAGCTTGTCGACGCAGCACCTCGGCAGCCGGGAGTTCACGGCGTGTTTTGGCCGCCGGTGGCTCAAAGATAGTCGCAGGCAGCTTGGTATGAAGCTCCCAGCGTGAGATCGTGGCCCGGCCGTAGGTGCCGCTGATCTGCCAGCGGGCGGCTAACGGAGTGCCAACGGCGTTGAAGCTGAGCCCCAGCGGGCCACGAAAGGGACCATAGGCCAACTGTAGTTGCACCCTGCGTTCTCCCGCCCGTGGTGGCAGCTCAGTGACATTGGCATAGCCCTGGATGGCCGCCGGCATCATGGAGGCGGCGGCTATCAGACCGATAGCACTCTGGTAGCGGTTACGACTCTCGGGAGTAATGAAAGCGGTGAATGAGGTCATGCTACCAGGCTCAAGTGTGCCGCACAGGAGGATATTGTTAGAGTCTACCAACCAGGGGTAGGCGCCGCAACCGGTTGTAATGGCACCGAGCTCCGGCACCACGCCCTTGAAGTAGAAGCGCTCACCGGTACCACGCACCAGATCAAAATCGGTGGCGGCTTGATAGAACTTGTTGGACCAGGCGGCGTTCATAGTGAGGCGGTGTATCCCCGGGGTGGGGTGCAGCACCTCACTGCCGCCGAGCAAGACACAGCCTTCAAGCAGTCTCTGCAGGAGTTGCAGCGTCGTTGTCTGGCTGGTGGCGGCCGGTTGTTGAGCTGGTGGTGCAGCCTCCGATGCCAGCGAGGCGGTTTGACCAAGCAGTAGCAGAAGCACAGCTACGGTACTGCGCAAAATTGTGGTTCTCTTCATGGTGTTCTCCTCAAAAGTAGAGTTGGTCAACTGCCGGGATCGATATAGGGACGCCCGTTTTCAAAGAGTCTGATGCGCATCGTGAGCGGTCCGATCATCGTATGCAGCCCCTTGGCACGAGCCAGCTCGAGTGCGCGCCGGAGATACTCGGCACCCTGCTTGTAGGAGCCGCGGGCGGCGTATGCCGTACCGAGGGTATCGAGCAGGGTAGCCTCCTCGCTCCGACTCAGTTTGGCGGCCCTTTCAGCATACCTGACGGCATCCCGTGGGTTACGCAGCGACTCGATATCGGTGGTCGCCAGCACCCAGGCGTAGTCGTTACAGGCGCTGGCGTCGTCGGGACTCTCCTTGAGTCTCTCTTTCAACTGCTCCAGTAATGCTGTGACTTCGGCCAGCCGCTTGCCGCTGTCGTCGACTTTATGTTCCAGGAAATCGAGCGGCAGCCCCTGATTCTCCATAGTGGTACGGATATCCTCCTTGTCGACCGCCTTGATATAGGCCTCTTCAAGTGTGATCTTGCCCAGCAGGGCGAGGCGCGTCAGCTCCTCACTGAAGGTCTGCATGCCGAGGCTGCGGTTCGTCTGCATCACCGAGGGGATCAGAAAGGTCTTGCCTTCACGGATGTGGGCGGCCACGGGAGTATTAACCACCAGTACCTCAAAGGCGGCAATTCGTCCACCGCCGATCTGCTTGCAAAGGGTCTGCGCTACCACTCCCTGCAGGGCATCGCCCAGCATCGAACGGATCTGATTCTGGCGGTTGGCGGGAAACTTGTCGATCACACGGTCGATAGTGGTGGGAGCCGAGTTGGTGTGGAGGGTGCCGAAGACGAGATGCCCCGTCTCAGCCGTCTCGATGGCGATCTCGATCGTCTCGAGGTCGCGCATCTCGCCCACCAGGACGATATCGGGGTCTTCACGCAGGGCGGCACGCAAGGCGCGGGCAAAACTGCGCGTATCGCGATGCACCTCCCGCTGGTTGATCAGGCACCTGATCGGTTCATGCACAAACTCGATCGGATCCTCAATTGTGATGATATGTTCATCACGTATCTGGTTGATATGGTTGATCATGGCAGCCAGCGTCGTCGACTTGCCGCTGCCGGCAGGGCCGGTGACGAGCACGAGCCCCTTGGAGAGGTAGCAGAAGTCGCGCAGGGCTCGTGGCAGGCCGAGCGAATCGAGGGTCGGAATCTCCGAGGGGATCAGACGCATGGCACTGCCGACGCCATAGCGGTCGTTGAAGACGTTGACGCGGAAGCGCCCTACCCCCTCCAACTCGTAGGCGAAGTCGGTATCCCATTCGTCTTGAAGCTGTTCGAGGTTAAAGCGCGGCATGATCTCGGCCAACATTGCCATGATTGTGTCGCTGCTGAGCGCAGCAAACTGCTCCTGCCGCACAATAGAGCCGTCAATCCGCAAATGAGGCTTGAAGCTGCTGGTGAGGTGGATGTCGCTGGCACCCTGCTCCACCATGTGGCGTAAAAGTAGATCGATAGTAGCTGCCATAATGGAGTCTCGCTTGGGGTTCCGGATCAATCAGATTTCGTCTTTCGCGGGAGGTGGAGCACGCGCCGCCCCTGGATTTGCAGACGCTTATCGGCCAGCAGGCGCAACGCCTCGGGATAGGCACGATGCTCTTCGATCTGAATTCTGGCATGGAGCGTTTCGGGGGTATCTCCATCATTTATCGGCACACAGCGTTGCAGGATGATGGGTCCGGTGTCGATGCCGTCGTCCACAAAATGAACCGTACAACCGGTTATTTTGGCACCATACTCGAGTGCCTGCTGCCACGACTGCAGTCCGGGGAAGGCGGGTAACAGGGCGGGATGGATGTTGAGCACACGTTGCGGGAAGGCCTGCAACAGCGGCCGTTTGACGATGCGCATGAAGCCTGCCAGGACAACCGTGTCGACCTGATATTGCAGCAGTGTGGCAATCACCTGCTCCTCGGCATGCCCGGCAAGCACGCTCTTGTGGGGCGCAGGATCGATGTATGAGGCTGCAATCTGATGGCGTGCGGCCCGTTGCAGGATATAGGCATCGGGCACATCACTGATGACGCAGACAACACGCGCATTGAGCGTCTGGGCAGCGATGGCGTCGATAATCGACTGCATATTGGTGCCCGAACCCGATCCCAGAATTCCGATTCTCAACATGTCACATCCCTCTTTTACTGCTTGGCGCTGGCAGAGCCTCTGCGCCTGTTCACCGTGGCGGCAAACACGGCTTAATCTGCCAGATGTCGCGGGTATAGTCAAGAATGGTACGATCCGATGAAAATTTGCCGGCACGGGCCACGTTGAGCAGGGCCTTGCGGTTCCAGGCGTAACGATCGCGATAGAGTGTGTCGGCAGCCTCCTGAGCCTCGATATAGGCACGCATGTCAGCCAGCAGCATGTAGTGGTCGCCATAGTCGAGCAGAGAGCGTACAATCGGGTCAAAGAGCCCCGGTTGCAGCAGGGAGAAGACATTCTGCCTGATGCGATCGACGGCCAGCGCAATCTCCGGGTCGGCGTGGTAGATTTCATAGGGTGAGTAGTTGCCGCGCCGGGCAGCCACCTCTTCGGCAACCATGCCGAAGATAAAAGTGTTTTCACGCCCCACCTCCTCGGCGATCTCGACGTTGGCGCCATCGAGGGTACCGATCGTCAGCGCCCCGTTGAGCATCAACTTCATGTTGCCGGTGCCGGAGGCCTCGGTGCCGGCGAGTGAAATCTGCTCGCTCAGGTTGGCTGCCGGGATGATGCGCTCGGCGAGCGAGACGTTGTAGTCGGGCAGGAAGACGACCTTCAGATAACGACCGACCACCGGATGGGAGTTGACTACAGCGGCGATACCATGAATCAACTGGATGATCAGTTTGGCCATGACGTAGCCGGGGGCCGCCTTGGCGGCGAAGATGAAGGTACGCGGCACCATATCGCTGGCCGGATTGTCGAGCAGCCGGTTGTAGAGGACGATGATATAGAGCGCCAGCAGAAGCTGGCGTTTGTACTCGTGGAGCCGTTTCACCTGCACGTCGAAGATCGAGTCGGGGTTGACCGTGATGTGGAGGCGTTTCTGGATGATCGCCGCCAGCAACCGCTTGTTGTGCTGTTTGATCTCGTGGAAGCTGTCGAGAAACTTCCGGTCATCGACAAACTGCTCCAACTGGCGCAACTCATCGAGTTGACAGATCCAGTTGTTGCCGATCTTGCCGCTGATCAGTTCGGCCAGCCGGGGGTTGGCGAGGAGCAACCAGCGGCGCTGGGTCACACCATTGGTCTTGTTGCTGAACTTGTCGGGCCAGAAGTCGACAAAATCCTTGAAGATGCGCTCTTTGAGAATCTGGGTGTGGAGCGCCGCCACGCCATTGACCGCCGAGGAGCCGATGATCGCCAGGTTGGCCATCCGCACCTGCTTGCCGTTCTCTTCGTCGATAATGCTCATGCGCTGCAGGCGGGCCACATCGCCGGGATAGCGGGCAGCCACAGCACGCAGAAAGCGTCCGTTGATCTCGTAGATAATCTGCATATGGCGTGGCAGGAGGCGTTCCATCAGCTCAACACCCCAATGTTCGAGAGCCTCAGGTAGCACGGTGTGGTTGGTGTAGCCGGTGCAGGCCTGCGTAATCGACCACGCCTGCTCCCAGTCGAGCCCTTCACGATCGAGCAGAATACGCATCAGCTCGGGGATCACAAGTGTCGGGTGGGTATCGTTAAGCTGAATAAAGGCACGCTCGGGCAGACGCCTGAAGGGGAGTCCGTCGTAGCGGAAACGGCGCAGGATATCCTGGATCGAACAGGAGACGAAGAAGTATTGCTGGCGCAGGCGCAGCTCTTTGCCCTGCAACACGTTGTCGTTGGGATAGAGCACCTTGGTCAGGTTTTCAGCCAGCACCTTGTTCTCGACGGCAGCCACATAGGATCCTTTGTTGAAATCGCTGAGGTCGAAGGCGTCAGTTGCCTGAGCCTGCCAGAGGCGCAGGGTGTTGACCGACTCCCCGCCATATCCCACTACCGGTATATCGTAAGGGACGCCCTTGACCGTCTGGGCATCAACCCAGCGCCAACGCACGGTACCGTTGATCGAGGCGACTTCAACCCGACCCTCAAAGTTGACCTCACAGGCATACTCGGGGCGCGCGATCTCCCAGACATAGCCGAGATCGAGCCAGTGGTCGGGCTCCTCTACCTGCGCCCCGTTGACGATCCTCTGCCGGAAGATACCGTAGTCGTAACGGAGGCCATAGCCGATAGCCGGCAGGTTGAGCGAGGCGAGAGAATCGAGAAAACAGGCGGCCAGGCGACCCAGGCCGCCGTTGCCGAGCCCGGCATCATCTTCCAGCTCACAGAGCGCCTCCCAGTCGATGTCGATCGCCTTGAGGGCCTCATCGCAGAGCGGCGCCATCTGCATATTGATGATATTGCTGGCGATCAGGCGGCCGATCAGAAACTCCAACGAGAGGTAGTAGACCCGCTTGACATCGTTGCGGTGGTGACTCTCCTGTGTCACAATCCAGCGCTCCACGATCCGGTCGCGAACCGAGCGGGCCAGTGCGACGTAACGGTCGTGGTCGGTAGCCGTAAACTGATCTTTGGCCAGCGAGTAACGCAAGTGGAAGTTGAAGTCCTGACAGAGGCTGCTGCACTCCATCTGAGCCCGTTGGTCGTCACAATTTTGACGACATTTTGTCGTTTTGCTCATCTGTTCAGCACCCGGAGCGCCGGGCTCCGCACCGGCACCACCCTCCTGACAACACTTGGTCACTCTATTCATCTCCTCGACTCCTAATAGCTCCTGACAGTAGTGGAAGAGTCTGCCGGGAGCGGTTTCTTGCCTACAAAAGTGAATCCTGCCGGGCTCAAGACCCAGTCGATCGGAATATCATGCCCGCTTTGCGGTAAATGCCCAACAAGCTGCCAGACATAACCGAGGGCCACCGCCGCGACGCCGCCGCGACGCCGGGCCAAAAGGCGGTCGTAGTGCCCGCCACCATAGCCGATACGTCCACCCCGACGGTCAAAGGCCAATCCCGGTACCAGAAAGAGGTCGATGGCAGACTCATCAAGCCAACACTTCTGCCGCGGCTCGGGCACCCTCATCGGGCCGAGCATCAGCGACTCTCCCGGCTGCCAGGCGGTGAAGCGGTAGCAGGCAGCTTCACGGTCAAACGCCGGTACCGCCAAGCGCAACCCTGTAGCCTGAAGCTGCCGATGCAGCGCGGCAGTGGGAAACTCCTCCGGCAGGGCGATAAAGCTGCCAACGGTACCGGACCTGGGCAGATGGCTCCAGGCCACCAGCAGAGCGGCGACAGCCTGACCAGCAGAGCGGCGCTCGGCGGCTGCGAGCTGCCGGCGCCGATGCCGCATGGCATTACGCCATGCAGCCTTGTCGGCCGGTTCGGCTATCGCCACCTGACTGTCCGGCTCCCGGCTCATTTGCTCCGCTCCCACTCCTCCAGCCGCCGGCGAATTACCTCTTCATAGCCCTGACTGGTCGGCAGGTAGTAGCGATTGGTGGTCGGCAGATAGCTCTGCGCCACATGGTGCCCCTCAAAATCGTGTGGATACTTGTATTCTGCTGCGACCTCTTTGTCGACCGCCTTGACGTGCAGATTTTTGAGATGTTCCGGTACCTGCAGGGTCCGGCCATGCCTGATATCCTCCTGGGCATGGTTGATCGCAAGATAGCTGGCGTTGCTCTTGGGAGCCGTGGCCAGATAGGTGGTGGCCTGCGCCAGGATAATGCGCGCCTCCGGCATCCCTACCACCTCAGCCGCCTGCATCGCCGCGACTGCCAGCGTCAAGCCGCGCGGGTCGGCGTTGCCGACATCCTCGCTGGCAAAGATCATCAGTCGTCGGGCCACAAAGCGCGGGTCCTCCCCCGCCTCCAGCATCTTTGCCAGCCAATAGACGGCAGCATGGGGATCAGAGCCGCGCATACTTTTGATATAGGCCGAGATCGTATCGTAGTGGCTATCTTCGTCGCGGTCATAGGTGATAATCTTGCGTTGCACGCAGTCCGACATGATGGCACCATCGATCATGATGACGCCACTGCTCGCCGCCGGGGTGCTCAAGATGGCCGTTTCGAGCGCCGTCAAGGCGCGCCGGGCATCACCCTCGCAAATCTCCGCCAGAAAGTCGACCGCTTCCGGTGTCACCTCCGTCGCTGTCTGGCCGAAACCGCGCTCCTTGTCGCTTAAGGCCCGCAGCAGCAACTCCTTGATAGCCGCCGGTGCGAGAGGCCGCAGCTCAAAGAGGAGCGAGCGCGAGGTGAGCGGGGTGTTGATAAAGACCTGCGGGTTATGCGTGGTGGCCCCGATCAGCGTCACGATCCCCTCCTCCACGTAAGGCAGCAGGACATCCTGCTGCGACTTGTTGAAGCGGTGAATCTCGTCGATAAAGAGGATCGTGCCGCGTTCATCGCGATAGAGACGGGCCGTTTCACAGATATTGCGCAGTGTGGCGACGTTGCTCAAAACGCCGGAGGTGCGTTCAAAGCGACGCCGGGTCACCCGCGCCACCACCTCGGCCAGCGAAGTCTTGCCACTACCGGGTGGGCCATAGAAGATCAGGTTGGTGAGACGGTCGGCCTCGATCACCCGGCGCAAGAGCCGTCCGCGTCCCAGGATATGTTCCTGCCCTGCGATCTCATCGAGCGACCGGGGGCGCATGCGGGCCGCCAGCGGTACGACAGCAGGTTGCAACACTGCGGCCCTGTCCACCGCACCCGTCTCGGTGCCGATACGCTCGAAAAAGTCTTCCATAACCTCCAATCTTAACCGACTAGCGTTAAAATGTCGAGGCACTGCTCGATACCCGATCTGCTGGGGGTGCGTCGCACAAATCGACAATATGTGGCTACGGGGTCAGCACTCGCTTAAGAGCTACACTATTTGCCGCTACCGTACTGCTTCTGCCACTGAGCCTTCATGCGACGCATCTCGGCGTTAAGCGGCACCTGCTTGCCGGGAATCTGGTTACGCTTGTCGTAGAGCCAGTTGCCTTGATTGTCGCGCAGCACCGGCATCCGTTTGGCTACCGGTGGCGGCTTTGCCACCGACGTCGGCATCATCGCATACCAGTAACCGACCGACGACATCTCATTGGCCAGATGGTTGCCGTGGCCATGTTCGATCGTCACCTTGATTTCGCGCTGAAAGCGCACCGGATTCTCGACATGAAAGACGTAACTCGTCTGGTATGCACCTTCGCCCCAGGGGGTGCTGGTCGGCACTCTGGTCGTACAGCCTTCGAAAATTGAAGAGCCGTTACGCATAAAGGCATTATCCTGCATCCCCCAGGCTTGGTTGAGATAGTCTTCGCTGCCGGTGCCATGAAGATCGGGCGGCCACTTGTAGCCGTCGACCCAGATCATGTCGTCGCCTTCACCCCACCAGTTGCCGCGGAAATTGGTGACCGAGAGGTTACAGCCGAGATAGTGACCGCGCCCCTTGGTCTCCATGATCACATAGTTATTGTCCCAGGTAATACGGATGAGACATTCACGATAGTGGTTGGGTTGTGTCAACCAGATGTGGGTAATCTGGCCCGGCCCCCTGATATCAGCCAAAACAGATGTTGCCCCCGGCTCAATTGTCCAGGCATCGTTGTTGCGCCCGGTGGTATCCCAAGACGAGACACGTCCCGTCTTGCGGTTGTGAATCAGTGCGATGTTGTTTGGTTGCACTCCCAAAGGGAGCCGCACAACTCCATGGCGCCCCAGTAACCGGCGCCCGCCTCCTCACGGGTTGTCCCTGCTTTGGCAAAAATACCAACGCGCGCCGGCCCTCCCAGGGCACCGCTATAGTGGCAATTTGCACTGCTGGATCCAGCCTCTTCAGCACCACCGGTACCAACAATCCACGTCATATTTACGGCCGTTGTTGTCCCCCAGGCAAACTCACCCGCTACAGGCTCCATCGGGCCGCGGCAGGCCTTCTCTATAGTCTATTATTCGCAAATCGTCGATTGCAAATATGAGCCTCGCCCTCCAGATCCAGATAATCGGTTAGTGACAGGGGGAGGCAGTTGTGAGCGACAGGAGGAGGGGAGCACTTTTACTGCTAAAAATTCCCCACAGCGGTCGCCATTGAGGGGGGCGGAAGCTAGCGGTGCGGAGCACCCGGGACCGCGAGGCTCCGCACTCGCACGGCGCAACCGGGGAGGCAAATGAGAAGTGAAAAGTGAAAAGTGGCTGACGCGATCTGTTTAAGAGTAACGTTTAAGAGCAGGGTTTAAGAATATGATCTTTGCCTCATTGCTTCTATTTGTTTGCTCCCAATCCAGTGCGCAGCTGCAAAATCCAATCGATCATCGCGCGGCGTGCGGCGTCGAGATCGGCTGTTTCAGCATCAAGCAGCTCCAGCCAGACGAGGGCACGTTTGCCGAGACGGACGGTATCGGATGTCTCGGCACGCAGCGCCTCTTGCGCCAGACGTTTGAGCAGTGTCGCGTAGCGAATATCGTCGATACCCTCGCGGAAAGCCTCCCAGGCAAGCGTATCGATCACCCCGTCACGGGTGGGGTAGACGATACAGAAGTTACGATAGCGATTACTTTTGATGAAGTCGTTCCAGATGTTGGGTGTGCCCTCATAGTAGGCGTAGAGCAGTGCTGCATCGTAGTTGGCCTTATAGTGTACCAATCCCTGGTTACGACGCCACAAGAGCGGGTTCTCGGGGCCGCTGAAGGGGTAGGCGTAGCTGCCGACGATGCCACCGGCGGTGTGCCACAGGGCGGAACGTTCACGCGTCGGTTTGCCAGCCCAGCAGTGGTAGTCCTGCGAGTCACCGGCCAGACGGATATTGAGGCCCCAGCCGGTGGCACCAACACGTCCTCCCTGTTCATGGATATAGTGCCAGCCGTCGCGTTGGATTTCGAGCTGCTCCTTTTGTCCCTCGTCAATCGCTTCAAAGATGATGTTGCGATGGCCCATGACGCTCTCCACCAGCTTGAAGGTGAGCTTGATGCGCTCCTTAAAAGCCTCGAGTTTGTCAGGGTAGCTGTCGGGGTTGTTTTTGACCTGCCACCAGCCGTCGATTGCGGCAGGTGTGCCGCCGAAGAGGGGATCAAGCGTAAATCCGGCCACCTGGCGCATACGCAACTCTGCCAGGAAAGTCTCGGCATCGGGCTGTGGAAAGATCGGGCCGTTGGGATGGGAGATGTTGTGTCGGCGCATGTTTTCGAATTCGGCTTGCAGTCGCTGTGTGATACGTTCGTCGACATTGCCGGTTATGCCGGCCTGGGCCAGGAGGGCACGCCAGACGATCAGACGCGCATGGTGCGAGGCGATGGTATGGTAGGGCTTTTCAGTATCGTAGTAGGTGGCGGGTGGCGGCAGTGTGAAGGGCAACACCTCGACCTCGAGTTGAAAGGCACCGAGCGGGCGGCCGTTGGCTGTCAGGTTGATCGAGCCGCGGTAGCGGCCGGCGGCGGCGCTCTCGGGCAGCTCGATTGTGACCCAAAACTGTTGTGCTTCACCGGCTGTCAGCGCTACCGGCTGCAGTCTGGCGGCATCGTTGACCGGCTCGACAGCGTAGTTAAACTCAAGCCGACCGATATGGGGCACAAAGAAGAGTTTGCGCTCTTTGTCGGCCTCGGGATAGCTGATCCAGTCGTAAGAGCTCCCTTGAGGGGTGTCGAGCCGCAGGTAGTTCTCCTGCTTCTCATGATCAACACGTATCAACTCCTGGTCGTTAAGGAGCAGTTCGGGGATCAGGCGGCGACGGGTACCGTCTTGCAACGGATAGTGATCCCAGGCGTTGCCCGATTGGTACCAGCGTTTGACAAGACGTATAGTGAGCGACTCCGCCGGAATTTTGTGTTTCCCACTATCAGATGTCAACTCAGTCCAGCCAAGGTGCAACTTGTCGACCGTAGCGAAGGGATAGAGAATGAAGGAGGCCGGTTCATAGCTGCCTCGGGCACCTGTAACATGCAGTACGTTGGTGATCTGCCCTTCCGGCGGCAATACATTAGGCAGCCAGCGCGTTGCTGTAATCGGCGGTACCACAAAACCGAGCAGATCGCCGGCAGCCCAGGCTGAGGCTGCTTGCGAAGCCCGTAGTGGTGCCAGCCACGCTTCCCGAATGGCCTCGCTGGTCAGGGCAGTGGCTGTTATACGTAACTCGTCGATTTCACCCGCGAAAAATGAGGTGGGCTTGCCTGCCAGATGTGCCCCGACGTAGAAGGCTTGTCCCCCTGTACCCCAGGTTTGACCGTTCCAGGGCTGGCTCTTGACCAGTTGGCCATCGACATGCAGCGCAACCTGACCGGCTGTGCGGTCAAAGACGGCGGCAACGTAGTGCCAACGGTTCGACAAGAGAGGTTCAACGGCACCAAGGCGTCGATAGTGGGGGGCACCGCTGGTCGCCCGATAGCAGAGGCTGGGAACTCCGTTTTCCAACAGCAGTTGATAGCGACCGTGAGTACTGGTAGCATCTGAGAGCAGGGAGCAGAGGGTACCGTCACCTGCCGGCTTGAACCAGACTTCAAGCGTGAAATTCTCCTGTGTAAACTCCAGGCCGGTGGTGGTATCGACGACAAGGTATTGATCTTTGCCGTTGAAATCGACTGCCCGGCCGAAGCGGCCGGTGACCACGTTGCTGTGCGTCAGCATAATGGCTGCGGCACTCTGCTCACGGCCACTTGCATCGCGGACAAGGCCTGCGGCACGGCTGTCGAAGCCGTAGAGTTGGCGTGTGGCCTCATCGACCGGCAGGAGTTCATCGAAGGTGTAGAGCAGGCGTGTTGCCGTATCGGCCGGTCGCGACGGAGTGCCGCCAGCAACAACGGCCAGCAGCAGTAACAGGCTGAAAAGCTGTAGCGAGGGCAAGCGCCGGTTTTTGATCTGCATCTTTTACTCCGTCCCGCTGAGTAGGTGGTTATGTTTCGTCGGCGAGCATTTCACACCATAGTTGTGCCGTCGCACGGTCGGCCGCGCTGGCCTCCTCTGCTGCGGCTACCCTGGCAAAGGTCTGGCGCGCCTTGTCGAGCTCCCGGTCGATGCGAAAGTAGCTTTCGCCCAACTGTAAACGAATCGTGTTCTCTTCGCGTGGGGTCGATGCCAGCTCTATTCGTTGTTCAAGAGTCCACGAGACGCGTGAGCGCAACGCCAGCTCTTTGCCGTAACGGCAGATCCATTCGGCCTCGCTCACCACTCGGGGCAGTAACTGGCGCAGTGCCGGCTCTGCACGCTCTGCAAGCATCTCTTCAGTCAGTGCCAGTGCCCGACGGCAGCCAGCCGGCGTCAGGCGCAGCAGTCGCATCGTCTCCAGCGGCATGACAGCAGCTACCCACTCCTCCGCTGCCAAACGACCGGCAGCATCCAAAATCCCGAGGCACTCGGCTACCGCCAGCTCCTCCAGCTCACGAGCCTCTGCCATGTGGCCCAGTCTCTGTTGGAGTAGGGCCAGCGCCCCCAGTGCGCTGGCTTTGGGATACGCCTTCAGCTCCGGCAGGGCCGCTTGATAGAGAGCAACAGCCTGTTCGTAGAGCGGTGTCGCCTTGTCCGGCTCACGGGTCTGGTTCTGATAGATATGGCCGATGGCGGCCAGCCGGGCGGCCTTCTCTGTCAGATTGCTGATTGCCGCAACGGCCTGGTGCTGTAGTGCGATGCTTTCATGGTAGTAGGTGCGTCCTACATCGAGTTGGCGCAACTGGTGGATATAGGTATTGGCCAGACCTGCCAGCAGTTGCGCACGGCGCGCATCGGGTAGCGACAGTTCAAGCATGCGTTTGTTGATAGTCACAGCTTCTGCCGGTTGATGGGTACGTATATATGTCCCTTCAATACTTTCCAGAAGTTTTAACTTGCCGCCATCATCCAGTGGCACCTGCAACAGCAGGTGGTCGAGTCGCTCCCGCAGCAGCGGATAGAGGGAGTGATCGCTGCTGTGGATCATCTGGGCGACACGTAGAGCAGCTGATTGGCGTTGCTGGTCTGTCAAATCGTGGCGCAAGGCACTATCACTCAGGAGGTTAAGTGCTGCCTCGTGTTGCCGTGCCGCCAGCAGCTCGTCAGCTTGCCGTAACACTTCACTATACGCCGGCAGCGGGGGTGGAGTGGCGGCATGAGTCGGCAGAATCACGGCAGTGAGTATCAAAGCTGTGAACAATCTTGCAGTCTGCATCACTTCATCTCCAACAGAAGAGTTTGAAAACCGGTTGGGCTGTGCCACTGGCCACCGTTCCAGGCACCATCGTTGGCAACGATCATCGCGCCCAGCTTGTTGCCCTGCGTGATGTTGACGCCGATCTCCGCGA